>VEQB01000181.1 GCA_018883485.1 Bacteroidota bacterium | reverse complement strand
CGCATGCCCACATCATGTACATCTATTCCTAAGAAATGACTTGTACCATGCATAAAATATCTTTTATAGGCTGGCCAAGCTGGATTTTGATTTTTAATATCTTCAAGGCTTAACAAACCTAAATCTACCAATTCCTTTTCCATTATTAAACCCACTTGGGCTTGATATTCCATTAACTTTACGCCTGGTTTTAACAGTTTTTTAGCTTCACGCATTACGCGCAAAACCGCATTGTATACCGCTTTTTGTCTAGGGCTGAACCTACCGCTTACAGGCAATGTGCGGGTCATATCGCTTGCATAATTGGCATAATCTGCACCCGAATCTAATAACAAAATATCGCCCGCTTTACATTGTTGGTTATTGTCTACATAATGCAAGATACAAGAGTTGGCTCCGCTAGCTACAATTGGGTGAAAAGAGTGTCCATTTGCCTTTTTGCTAATGTACTCATGTATCACCTCGGCTTCAATTTCATACTCCCAAACACCAGGCTTTACAAATTTAAAAATACGATTAATCATGCTATTACTAATCTCTACGGCTTGTTTCATAACTGCAAGTTCCCAAGCGTTTTTAACCGACCTCAATCTTTGTAAAATAGGAGCTGCTCTTTCAAATTCGTGCAAAGGATAACGGTTGCGCATCTCATGGGCTAAACGTAAATCTTTATAAGGAGTTTTGATAACAGCTCTGTCGTTTTCGTTTAGGTTCAAATAGAAATTACTTGCATAGTTTATAAGTTGATGTGATTTTACTTCAAACTCATCATACCAAAAAACACTTTGGATGCCGCTTACTTCCTTGGCTTGTGCTTGTGTTAGTTTATGCCCATTCCAGATAATCATGGTTTCGTTGGTGCGTTTTATAAATAGTACTTCACGCATTTCGGGGATAGCACAATCTGGATAAAGTAATAGGTAAGTATCTTCTTGGTCTATGCCACTCAGCCAAAATAAATCAGAATTTTGTTTAAAGTGAAAGGTTGCATCTCCGTTCCAAGGGTGCTCATCGTTGCTATGAAAAATGGCAATGGAGTTTGGTTTAAGCGCCGCAGTAAAACGTTTTCTATTATCTACAAATAGTTCGGTAGGCAATTTATCGTATTTCATCTTCTAAATATTTGAACCAAAACTAAGCCTTACGGGCAATGGATGCAAACATTTATCGTATTTATTCTTCTACTAAGCCAAGTTTTCTTAACCTACTCCAAATAGCACCCTTGGTTCTTCCCATAGCGTAAGAAATTTCTTCCATGCTTTCCCCTTCCTCAAAAGCGCTAGTTAATTCTTCATCAAGCGCTAGAGTCCATGGTCGGTAGGAAGCTTTTGGTTTCTCTTTTTCTTTTGGCCTAGCTTTTAGGGATGTAGGCAGCAGGTGCGAAGGCGTAGTTTCCATCTGTTTGCCTGTAAGTTCAATTTCTGGGCAAGGTATAAAATTTTCGGGGGTAAGAATTGCTGGGATTTTTAATAAGGATTTAGCGCGGGTAATGGCCACATATAACAGATTTATTTCTTCACTTAGTTTAGTTACGTTGATATCTAAATCGGGCGTATCTGAAATCAGTTTTTTTAGTTTTTCTTCACTTAAAAAATCATTTACCAACTCTACTTCATCGTATTCCATTCCCTTACAGCGATGCACGGTGGAGAAAATAATTGTAGCTTGGTGTTTTAGAGAATCGGGAACATGTCGATTTTTTAAACGGTTAAGAATAATGGGTATTTCTGCATCATATTCCCTTACCAATTCTATCATCATACCTAATTGCGCATCTTCGGTAACTTTGGTATATTCTTCAAGTTCATCCAGGTCTTTTAATCGGCCAATCATTGGATCTCTAATGAGTTTTCTGTTTTCTAAATGTAGGTTCAAAACATCATATAAAGAAGCACCTTCCTCTGCATAGGTGTAAGAATTTAAATTTCCTTCAAAATAGATATCGCCTTTATTTTTGGGTTCGGTAATCCATGCTATGGCTTTTACTAATAAGCCTAAATTGGTTCTGGCCAATACGGCTCTACTTTTAATTGGTCCAACCTTTCCTTTCCCTACCAATTGTATATTTTGAGGTTTTCCTAAGTGATTTTTGTATTGAACAATTTGGGTAGCTAACTGGGCAATAGGTTCAGGAAATCTAAAACTTTGTGTAAGCGGAAAAGACGGAAAAGGCACGCGCTCCATAGAATTAATGGCATAGCGCCAACCATAGATTTGTTGGTGAGAATCGCCTACCAATACCAAAGTAGATTTTTGGTAGCGCAACATCTCCAGCATAACGGCAGAGGCATCTTGTGCTTCATCAAACAAAATATAATCAAAATGCAATTGTGGCTTTTGTAGCTGAAATTTCTTTAGGTAAAAATCATGGGTAACTGGAATTTGTTTTGTTTCCATTAACTGCCATAACTCTTTGGCAAAAAAGAGAATTTGTTTTTCGTATTGCGCCACAAATTTTTTAGCTACCTCATCTTGCACTAACATTTTATAAGGTAATTCTTTGAGATGGGTAAAGGCACTATTGCAGTATGCTGTAAAATACCGCAACACATGGTTGGCCAGAATGAATTCTGTATTCTTCTCTTTTCCTAGTGGGAGTTTTAGCAAAGAAGTTAATTGATAACTTTTAAAAGCTTGTGTTTGAATTTGGTAGCCAAAGCGCGGAACCACACTCTTAAAGGCAAGGCTGTGGGCTGTTTCAGAAATAACATTACTTAAGCCAGCAGCTGCAAATTTTTGTATGGCCTCATTCTTAACTGTTTTATTAAAAGCAAGGTATAAGATGCGCTTATCTGGGCTTAGGTTTTTAGCATAAGCAATAAGTGTACTGGTTTTTCCAGAGCCGGCTACGGCATTAATACGTATATGGCCAGAACTATTAATAATGGCTTCTTGCTCAGAAGTAGGTTTCATGCGGGCAAGGTAAAATATAGCCTTAGGATAACCATAAAGTTACTCTAGGTTTTTTCCTACTAATAGGAATTAGTTTATAGATATTCTACCAATGTTTCTAATTTCATTCCACGTGAGCCTTTTAAAAAAATGAAATGTTGTTGCAAGGTATTATCTTTTAAATGGGAAATAACTTCTGCTGTAGTTTCAAATTTTCTGTAATTACTATCTACTTTACAAAAAGCTTTACCAACCAACCAAACATTTTCTAAATGGTGAGCTAAACAATAGGCTGCTAAAGCTTGATGCTCTTGGGCTTCATAAGCTCCCATCTCAAACATATCGCCTAAAACATACAATTTATTTTGCCCAGGCATAGCACTAAAATTTCTTATACTTACCTCCATGCTACTTGGGTTAGCATTGTAAGCGTCTAAGAAGATTTTATTATGTGTGGTAACTATAATTTCTGAACGCAAATTTTTAGGCGCATAAGAAGCAATACCTGCAGCAACTTCTCCTGGGTTCAACCCAAAATGAAAACCAATTGCCAAAGCAGCCATAATATTGTCTAAGTTATAATCGCCACTTAAGCTACTTTGGTAGTTATACCCTTTGTAGCTAAAGCTTATTTGAGGTTGCAATTGATAAGCTTCTACTGCATAATTAGCCAGAGTATTTGGTGTAGCTGCATGCGTTATGCGGCTTGCAATATTTTCAGATTTTTGCATGAGTACACTATCATTGGTATTTACAAAAGCTAAGCCCCCTGTGGTTTGTAAATATTCATACAATTCTGCATTCGATCTAATGACTCCTGCTAAATCTCCAAAACCCTCCAAATGGTCTTTCCCATTATTGGTTACTAAGCCATGAGATGGCCGGGCAATTTGGCAAAGTAGTGCGTTTTCTTTTTCATGATTCGCTCCCATTTCAATTACAGCAATTTCATGGCTTTTGTTTAACATCAATAAAGTAAGTGGCAAACCTATGTGGTTGTTAAAATTACCAGGTGTACTTAGTACTTTAAACTTTTGTTGTAAAACTGCTCCAATCAATTCTTTGCTAGTAGTTTTTCCGTTTGAACCTACGATTGCAATAACTGGAATGTTAAGTTGTTTTCTATGCCATGTTGCTAAATCTTGTAAGGTCTTTAATACGTTTTGAACCAAAATGCATTTTTCTGAAATATTAAAGGCTTCTTCATCTATCACAACATACGCCGCACCTAATTCTAAAGCCTTTTCTGCAAAGGTATTTCCATTAAAATTTTCACCTTTGAGTGCAAAGAAAATACAGTTTTTTTCAATCTTTCGGGTATCGGTGCAAACAACTGGATATTGCAAAAATAAATTGTAAAGAAGCGATATGTCCATTGAATTAATATAAAATTAAGGGATAAAAGTAATAATTTAGCAAGCATAATTTCAGCATCATGAAAAAATTTGTTTATACATTACTCACTTTCTTCTTAATAAGTATAACATTTAGCAAGTTAACTGCACAAGTTATTCGTTTTGATAAAGCAAATAAAGCTACAATTAAATGGAGTGGTACGGATACACTAAAAATGCCTTATACAGGCGGCTGGGAGGCACCTCAATTCTCCAATATAGATTTGGATGGAGATAATGTTCAAGACCTTTTTGTATTTGATAGAATAGGTGATAAGGTGTTTTGCTTCCTTAGAAAAAACAATACTTGGGTGCAGGCGCCAGAATATGAAGCACAATTTCCTAAGTTATACATGTGGGCTTTATTGCGCGATTACAATGGCGATGGTAAACCTGATATTTTTACTGAGGTAGATTTTAATGCGCAACCAGATCCAACTAAATATATTTCTAATAATGGCTTAAGAGTTTTAAAAAATGTAAGCAAGACCCCAGGAAAATTAGAATGGTCTCAAGAAAAAAATCAAATTATGGATGTGGGTTTAGGTATTCTACCCCCTAACAATATAAATATATCTAATGCAGATATTAGTGCATTTGAAGATTTTGACGGAGATGGCGATTTAGATATTTTGCAAAGCCCTCCTGGGAAAAATGTGTTTACCTATTACCAGAACTTAAGCAAAGAGGAAAACTTAAGTCCAGATTCTCTTAAATATATTTTTAGAGACGAGTGTTGGGGTTATGCCTCTTATAAAGTAAACGAACATGGCTTTGTACTAAATGATAATAGTCCTTGTTACCGTAATTATAAACATGGCGGTAAACACAATGGGGTTACTTTATGTGTTTTTGACCCGGATGGAGATGGGGATAGAGAAATCATTTATGGGGACTTGGGTTTTAGAGAATTGATATATTTAACCAATGGTAAAACCATCAATAAGTTAGGAAGGGATTCTATTATTGCCCAAGATTCTTTTTATCCTAAAAATACCAGAAG
>VEQB01000180.1 GCA_018883485.1 Bacteroidota bacterium | reverse complement strand
CATAGTAAGGTTGGGCATTGGCATTGTATTTAGTTATTTGCAAGTCTGCATTTTGTTTGCCAATAGTTTTTTTCTCTTTGTTGTCTCGCGCACTAGTATACCATTCTGCCTGTGGTAATTCTGTTTTATCGTCTACGTATAAAGCAAGCACTACATAATCTTCATTTAACCTTTTTAATACTTGTGGGTCACTCCAAACATTGGCTTCCATCTCTCTGCAATTAACGCAACCATGTCCGGTAAAATCTATGAAAATGGGTTTGTTAACTTTTTTTGCATAGGCTAAGGCTTGCTTATAATCGAAAAAGCCGTTAAGCTCATGCGGCAAATGAAACAATTCTTTGAAGCGGATTTCTCCTAATTCATCGCTGTTATTAGTGTGTTGGTTCGAACCTCCTTTGGATTTACTTAAATCAAAATCTAAGGATTCTTGAGGAGGCAAGTAACCACTTAAGGCTTTAAGCGGCGCACCAAAAAGTCCAGGGAAAAGATATAGCACAAATGTGAAGGTGGCAATTGCCAAGAATAATCTTGGAACACCAATGGTGGAGGTCTCATCATCATGGGCAAATCTTAATTTGCCTAGAAGATATAAACCCAATAGGAAGAAAATTACAATCCAAATGGCAATATAAACCTCTCTATCTAGGAGCCCCCAATGGTAGGTTTGGTCTGGAATAGAGAGGAATTTGAAAGCAAGTGCAAGTTCAAGAAAACCAAGAACCACTTTAACAGAATTAAGCCAACCACCAGATTTTGGCAGGTTTTGAAGCCAGGATGGGAATATGGCAAAAATGGTAAAGGGAGCTGCTAGTCCGGCGCCGAAGGCGGCCATTCCGAGAGCGGGCTTTAAAAATTTCCCTCCAACGGCCTCTATCAACAAGGAGCCAACAATAGGTCCAGTACAACTAAAAGAAACAAGCACAAGGGTAAATGCCATAAAGAATACCCCTAAAAAGGAGCTCATGGAACTTTTGCTATCCACTTGGTTAACAAATTGATGCGGCAAAGTAATTTCGAACATACCTAAAAAACTTGCGGCAAAAACTATAAAAATAATGAAGAAAAGCACGTTTGGAATCCAATGTGTGCTAAGTGCATTTCCAAAATCTTCTCCTAAGCCAAAAATCCCAAAAACAAGTCCTAATGATGCATAAATTCCTACAATGCTAAGGCCAAATCCAAAAGCACGCTTGAGTGCTAGGCTTCTGGTTTCGCTGCGCTTGGTGAAGAAAGTAACTGTCATGGGCAACATTGGAAACACGCAAGGAGTAACCACAGCCACTAAACCGCCAAAGAAGGCAAATAATAAGAAGGCTAACAAAGACTCTTGATCGCTGCCGCTAACAGACTTGGTTTTAACCGCCGTGCTGTCTGATGAAACAACAGCTGCTTTTAAATTGGTATCTGGTTTATTAACTATACCAACAGCCCCTTCACTGTCAATTGGCTGAACTATGTTTTCAGTTTTTGGGGTGTTGCCATTATCAATTACTCTAATGTTTTTAAAAGATAATTCATCTTCAAATAACACACACATTCCTGTAATTTGGGAGCAAATTTGAAATTCAAGGTTGGCGATAATTTTAGGGTTAGCAGAAAGGATTTTAACCCTTTGTCTAAACTCTGCTTTTCCTTCGAAGGTAGAAACCTCACCTCCAAAAACTTCATCGAAATGTTTGTGACTACCAACAGGTTTAAGTTTACCAACCAATTGATAGGAGGCATTTTTCACAAACTCGAAACGAGCCACAATTGGGCCAACATCCTCACTAAAATCGGAGGAGTACATGTACCAATCTTTCTGGATTTTGGTTGTGAAAATGAGTTCTAGTTCATCTCCAACTTTAACTTCTTGTTTGGATGTTTTAAGTTCCCAAGTTGGCTTTTGCTGTAGCTGTGCTTTGGAGATGAGTGGATATAAGCCCAGTAAAAGAAAGGCAGTATATAAGTGTTTTAATCGAAACATAATTTTGAATAACGAATATGTGTAGCGCTTATTGAAATTTCCTTACGTTAATATTTCCTAAAAAGTAAGAATCAACAAATTTATGTTTTGTGGGGAGGAAAGCAAGAATAACTATGAAGTATGAAGTATGAACTATGAAGTATGCTTGCCCGACGAAGCTTTAGCGGAGGCGGGAACAATGAACTATGAAGTATGAACAATGAAGTATGAGTTAATAGTTCTTTGCATTGATGGCTTGATTAGGGTTTTAGTATAAAACTTCTATTTGGTGCAGGGTATCGCCTTTGGGTAAGTTGTAGGCTATGAAATAGAGTTTGGTGCTAGGGTTTGGGTTAAAGGGTGGAATGGTAAACCAGTAATCTCCAAGCTGGTTTATTTAAAATAGGAAGAGCTTGTTCCCAATAATAATTTTGATATATTAATTTAAAAAATTAAATTTGATTATGAAAAATGTAAAGTTTTCTTTCTCTATCTCTCTATCTCTCTATCTCTCTATCTATTGGACAAACCCCATTTGTTATTGATGATAACACTGGTCTGCATTTGCTTGACAATAATGGGCAAATTGTTATTAATGATAGGAATTGGGATTTGGTTCCTTTTTGGCAGGATGAATTTTTAAACTTTTCACAGCTTAGCAATAAATGGGCCTTTCATTACGGTGGAAGAAATAGAAATGAGGAGTTTTTTAATATTTCAGGAGATAATTTTACTGATAATATTCTTTCTGCTGATTTAAATTATCCTTTAGTTAATCAGTATCCAGATTGTATTAATGGCATTCCTTATGGAATTAATGAATTAACTAATAATAACTTTTCAGGTCAGGAAACTAGAGTAGTTTCTAATTCCACTGTTACTTTATTTCGTAAAAGTGAATCTACAAATATTAATTCATTTGATCAACCAGATAATAATCCATTTTGTAATACATTTGGTACAACTTGGGTTAAGTATCCTAGATCTTATCAATATTCAGAGGGAAAATTATTTTCAAGGCAAAACTTTAAGTATGGATTTTTTGAAGCGCGTTTTAAAATTAATCAAGCAAGCAGTAATTGTGAGGGAATAGGTCATTGTTTTTGGATGTTTCCAAAGGATCCTATAAGTAATGGCATAAATTATTGTGAGATTGATATAGCAGAAAACGACCCTCGTCGCAATTTAATGACATCTAATGTTCATTTTTCTGGTGGGACAACAAATCCAACTTGGGCTTGTAGAAGTGTTTCTCACAATAATACATCCTATTCAGATATAGAGGTTCAACAACAGCAATTCCACACTTATTCTCTTGAATGGACTCCTAGTGAAATTAATACGTATTATGACAATGTTTTGGTTTTACATACTGAATTAACCCCATTTCATAATGGACCGTATTCTAATGATGGCCCACTGTACCCCTCAATGTTGGATAATATGAATATTTTTTTAGATATAGAAGGTGCAATAAATTTAAACGGAGTAAATCCAAGATTCGGATATTTAATTGACCCTGCAATTAGTCTTCCATTTGAGTTTACGATTGATTATGTAAAAGTCTATAAATTAAATAATTCGACCTGTTCTACTGTGATAAATTTTCCAAATTATAATTTTTCAACTTATTCATATGGAATCAAAAAGAGTATTACTCTTGGCCAATTAAATTGCATAACCTGTAAGGTATTGATATCAAATGGTGAAAATGTTTCCTTAAGAGCTTCTGATTTCATAGAATTAAATGACGGTTTTGAGGTTGACGACAATAATAACACAAAGTTTTTCTGCACTGTAAACGGGAATTGTGATAAATAAAAAAATATATTATATGAGATTAAATTATTTTATTTTAATTTTACTTACTAGTTTAAGTTTAAATTTATTTGGCCAAATTAAGGTACTTAATGGTGGGCGTGTTGGCATAGGCACAAATGATGTTACACTTTCAAAATTGCATGTTTTTGGAGAAAACTATACCATGCCATTGCTTTTAACCACAACAACAGAGGATTATGGTTATTCATCCGCAATTAGAACACAAAGTTCTTGGGTTAAAAATTTGGTTGTAGTACAAAGACCTACCCAATTTACTAATTGGGGAAATGAAAATTTTATTGTTTATTCTTGTGGTGAAGTTTGGGCAAATAATCAATACTTAACTTCGGATAACAGGTTAAAGAAAAGCATTAAAAAAATTGAAAGCCCAATTCAGTTAATTAATAAAATTAATGGGTATTATTTTCAATATAAACAGCCGTTGGAGATGGACTCTAGCCTTAAGAGCTGCTATTCTGGTAAGTTTTCAAAAGCTAGCGGTTTTTTAGCGCAAGAGCTAATCGGTATTTTTCCAGAAGCAGTTGATACTAATTCTAATGGAATCTTTGGCGTTTCTTATCATTCGTTAATACCTTTGCTGGTTGAAGGTATTAAATCACAACAACAAGAAATTTCTGAACTAAAGGAAGAAGTTGAAAATTTAAAATTCAACTCAAATTTTATTGATAAGTCAGCGAGTTTAAGTGAACTAAAAACTCTACAATTTAAAGTTTACCCTAATCCTAGTAATGGTTTATTGAACATTGAAATATTAAATTCTGAACAAATTGGGGAGGTTGCAATTTTATTAACGGATTTATCAGGTACTTTGAAGGAGCAAAAATTAATTAATTTGAAAAACAAAAGCGAAAAAATCACTTTCGATGTTAAACAACACAAAACTGGTTTGTATTTTGTTTCAATTTTATCAGACTCTAAAGTTATTTTTACCGAAAAAGTTTTGATTAACAATTAACGAGTTTGACCACTAAAGTAATCCTAATATTTGATAAGTCAATAGATATCCTAAGTAACGTTTTATCTAATAGGTGGCTATCTGGCTTTATTTGTAGCTTTTTTATACTCCTTTCTTATTATTTGTTTGGCCCGCATCAAAGTTATTTTTTTTCTTCTGACCAGGCAATTCATGTGCTCATGTCACTTGATTTTAAAATACCTGAGGACGCTTACTATTGGGGGCAGGATCGCTTAGGGAGTTTACTTCCACTAATTAGTTATCCTCTTGTTAAGGCCTTGCCAATACATCCCATTCTTATTTTGGGTTTGGTTCAATTTGTTATCTTAACTATTTTGTTTTTGGTAATAGGAAGCCGAATTAAATCTTTTGCAGGTAAGGTTTTGGTTTTTGTAACTTTGTTTTTTCCGCATCCTACTTATTATTATTTATTGATGATTGGGCACCCTTACGCAGCTCAGTTATTATTTATTTGTTTAGCCTTAAAAGCCTTTGAAAAAACTATTCCTAGAGCCAATTATTCTCTTAAAGATTTTCTAAATTTAGGGTTGTTCCATTTATTTTCATTTATAGCAATATGG
>VEQB01000179.1 GCA_018883485.1 Bacteroidota bacterium | reverse complement strand
GGTATACGCCACCCAAGATTACATTAGTAGGGTCCTAAAAATGTACCTAAAAGGAGACGAACAGATTGGGATAGCCGAGGCATTGCTTTTCGGCTTAGACGACCATATTCCTCAAGAAATAATTGATGCTTATAGTCATACCGGAACCCTTCATGTTTTAGCCGTAAGTGGTATGCATGTAGGCCTAATTTATTTGATTTTAGGAGCCATGTTTAAACCCTTTAAAAGTAAAAAGTGGGCAAAATGGGTAGAGCCATGGTTTATGCTTACAGGTATTTGGATGTACTCTTTACTTTGCGGGCTCTCGCCTAGCATATTGAGGGCTAGTGTAATGTTTAGCTTTATGATTATGGGAAAGCTCATTAGCAGAAGTGGTAATCCTTTTAATAGTTTAGCAGCTTCTGCCTTCTTTCTATTGTTTTACGACCCTCAACTGCTTTACCATGTAGGATTTCAGCTAAGTTATGCGGCAGTGCTAGGCATTATTGGTTTCTATCCTTACCTCTATCTCTTTTATACACCACCCTTAAAATGGATAGACGAAATTTGGAAAGTAATAGCCGTTTCATTGTCGGCACAACTCCTCACCTTTCCATTAAGTTTATGCTACTTTCACCAATTTCCTAACTACTTTATACCTGCCAATCTCATCCTCATTCCTATAACTACGCTAATAATCTATTTAGGTATACTAATATTGATTTTTCAGCCCTTCTTTTGGCTTTCAAAAATGCTTGCATGGTTAATTGCGCAGTGTATTTCTTTTGCCAATACTACTGCCCATACCATAGCATCTTTGCCATTTGCCAGCATAAACCAAATACCCTTTACCGTGGGGGAAGCAATTTGTTTGTATGTACTTATTATTTTGGCGATATTATATTTTAAACAAAGGAATCTTCTCCATTTAAAACTTGCTTTAGTTTTTATTGCAGGGCTAAGCCTCTATAGTTCCTATGTACTTTACACGCATCAACAACAAGAACAACTAGTAATTTACCACAGTGCTAAAGGATTGCTTATTTCATATACCAAAGGGAGAAGCACACAGTTCTTAACAAACCCAGCATCACTTGCTAGTAAACAATTTGAAAGAATCATAAAGGAACAATCACTTTTTAATCAAAGTAAAGAAGTAAGCATAGATAGTTTTCCAAGTGCAAATTTTAGGTTCTATTTGAACCAAAACATAATTTATGTGTTAGAGCATACTCCCAAAATAAAAACCCAAAAAGCCTCCATTTTAGTGCTTAGTGGGAAACGTTGGTTCAACCTAGAACCCTTAATTGAAGGAGAAAAACCAAAGCTCATCGTATTGGCTAATTCCATACCTCAGAAAAAAAGAGAAGCACTTATCAAACTTTGTGGAAAACATAAGGTTCGGTATTATGATATTGCAAGTGCTGGAGCCTTAGTAATAAATGCTAAAGAATGGAAGAACTTGTAACATACGAAATTAAAGATAGGGTTGCTTACTTAACCCTAAACAGACCAGAAAAGCGGAATGCGTTAAGCTTTGAATTTGTGGGCGCAATTAAAGAAAGTATCCAAAAAGCCCTTGCAGATGCAAATTGCAAAGTTTTGGTGATAAGAGGCAATGGTGAGGCCTTTTGTTCTGGCGCAGATTTAGCCTCTTTACAACAATTGCAAAACAACACCTTTGAAGAAAACATTGCAGATAGCACGCATTTGGCAGAACTATTTCAACTTATTTATCAATCCCCAAAAATTGTAATTAGCTTGGTACATGGGGCAGCTTTTGCAGGCGGTTGTGGCTTAGCTACCATTTGCGATTTTTGCTTTGCAGAATCGCATGCGCGTTTTGCGTATACAGAAGTAAAAATCGGATTTATACCAGCTATTGTTTTGGTTTTCTTATTAAGACAAATAGGCGAACGCAAAGCACGCCAAATTTTATTATCAGGAGAAATATTAGATGCCTTACAAGCCAAAGAATTAGGGCTTATTAATTATGTGGTAGACTCTTCACTTATACATGAAACAGTGCATGAATTTGCTGTTAAACTAGCCAAACAAACATCCTCACAATCTATCGCATCAACAAAAAAAATGCTGGCCAATGTGCCCGAAAAAAGTTTAGAAGAAGCTATAAAATATGCTACTGAAATGAACGCCAATGCCCGTTCTAGCGAGGATTGTAAAAAAGGGATTTCTGCATTTCTGAATAAAGAAAAAATAAGTTGGTAATGAAAAATATTTTATTAGCCAGCTTCCTTTTTTTTAGTTGCGTAGTCTTTGCCCAATATAAAATTAATGAGGGTAAAATTTTCTACGACATTAGTTATAAAAATCTAAGTCCAGACATGCAATGTAACGAACATATGTTACCTCATGACGCGAGTTTCTATTTTAAAGGTTCAAAAACCAGAATGGAAATGGGCATTGCAGGTATGGGCAAAAACACAACTATTTACAATGGCAATTCTAAAGAAACGGTTATCCTTTTAAATCTGTTTGGAAAAAAACTTGCTTTAAAAAAGAGCGATAGTGAAATGGTGGCTTTTAAAAAGACAATTATACCAGATTCTATAAAAATTACTTCCTCGGTAACTCTATTACCCGACACAAAAAAAATTGCAGACTATGTTTGTGAGAAAGCCATGGTAAAACAAATAATTGGCAAAGACACCTTTATAAATGAATGTTGGTTTTCTAGAGATATTGCACCCTATAATACAATGAAAGACGCATCGTTAGACGGAATCCCGGGAATTTTAATGCAGTATAGTTCTAACGCAAGTGGCGCACTTATGACATTAACTGTAAGAATGCTTAATCCAATTCCAATTGAAGATTATCTGTTTGAAGTACCTCAAGAATATCAAGTGGTAACAGAAGAAGAATTGAATAAATTAATCTCAGCCCTGAAAGGGCAACGCTAAGAAATTGCACTGATTTTGCTTTCTGGTTGACCCAAATTATTTATAAGTTGGATTAAATGATTGAAACAGGTTAGCTTGATAACAGTATTAAATTCTTCGAAATTTTCTGCCACAAACTGAGGACCAGAAATTAGAATAATACTTTTAGGCCAGCTTTCTGTTAAAAATTTAACAAAGGCATGTTTGTCCAAGTCATGCTGGGGTATGGTCATTAAAGTAAGTATAAAATCTGGGGAATGCTTTTCGAAAGCTTCTCTCAAGTCTGTCAATGGAACTTCCTGGCCTAAGAATAGAACTTCATGGCCACGGGAGCGAATGATATAATTAGCAAAAAGTAATCCTAGCGAGTGCTTTTCAAATTCTGGCAAGAACAATAAAAATTTCTTTTTATTAGGGTTAGATTTCCCAACTTGGCCATCTATGGCAACATATAGCTTTTGCTTAATAATATTAGAAACAAAATGTTCATGAGAAGGAACAAGAGTACCCACTTGCCAAAGTAATCCTACTTCCTGAAGAAAGGGGAACACAATTTTGAGAAAGGTTTCTTCGAAGCCAAATTGTATGATGTAAGTATTTAACAATTTATGAAATCCCAACTCATCGAAACTCATCATAGCTGCAATGAAAGAGCGAATATGGATTTTATATTCAGAGGTTGAAGAACTTAGCTCTACCACTTTTTGAGCTATTTCTTGATTGTCTAATTTTGCGATTTCTGAAATTTTTAAGCCACTATCATTTAGAACACTTATGTTTAGAAGTGTTTTGAGATCTTGGTCGTCGTAATAGCGAATATTGGTATCACTACGCTTTGGAACAATAATGCTATATCTTTGTTCCCAGATGCGGAGCGTGTGACATTTTATCCCCGTAAGTGCTTCAATATCTTTTATTGAAAAAGTTCCCAATGTGTTTAATACTAAATATATTGGAGAAACATAATGGATGTAAAATTGTTTTTAAAATAAAAGGTTATGACAAAAATCATCCTTACAGGTGGCACAGGAAATATTGGGAAAACGCTTACAAAAGCTTTAGAAAAAGTTGGCCACGAGGTATATACACTTACCCGGAATCCTAAACCAGGAAACAAACAACATATTTTTTGGGAGCCGGAAAAAGGAATTTTGGACCCCAAATATTTATCAGAAACAGAGAGCATTATCCATTTGGCAGGGGCTGGTGTGGCAGATCACCGTTGGACCAAAACCTACAAGGATGAAATAATGAGCAGCAGAGTGCTAGGCACAAGGCTATTGGCCAAAGCCTTAGCACAGGCAAACCACCAGCTTAAAAGCTTTGTATCGGCTTCTGCTGTGGGTATTTATGGCACCCATCCAATGGGAATTGTGAGCGAGGAATACCCAGCTGATAATAACTTTTTAGCAAATGTGTGCGTAGCTTGGGAAGAAGAAACCAAGGCAATCTCCAATTTAGGAATTCCGGTAAGTATTGCCAGAATAGGGATTGTATTAAGCAAGGATGGCGGTTTTGTAAAAGAGATTGGCAACTTGGCCAAATGGGGCTTGGCTGCCCCTTTAGGCAATGGGCAAATGAATGTGCCATGGATACATGTAGATGATTTATGTAGAATGTTAATTTTCCTTAGTAAACACCCAGAATTACAGGGGCCATTTAATGCAGTTGCGCCAAACGTAGCGAGCAATGCAGAACTTACCAAATTGATAGCCAAAAACTTAAATAGGCCTGCCTTCTTACCTCCTGTTCCTGGTTTTGTGCTCAAATTTATGATGGGAGAAATGGGACAAATGTTATTGTCGGATCAAAACATTTCTGCTGAAAAAATTTGCGCTAGTGGATTTGGATTTAATTATCTTTACGCTAAAGATGCAATTAGGCAAATCCTTAAAAAATAAACAATGAAAAAATTCCTCTGCCTCTTTCTATTTTTAAACTTCTCTATTTTTAACCTAAACGCACAAACTAATTTACGTTTTAGTGATGCGGCGTTTGTTAAAATCTTAGAAGGAAATTATGCTCCTAGCAACTACTACCAAAGTAGTGAGACAAGCGCAAAAAATGCAATCCTTAATGAACTAAAAAAGAACGTTTCATCAGATTCATTATTGAACTATTTAATAGCATTAGAGCAATTTAAAAACAGAAATACTGGTTCAGACACGCTTTCTGTAACTAATGGAATTGGCGCTGCCAGAAATTGGGCGCTGGCTAAATTTAAGAGTTTTGCCACCGCTAATAATAGCCCACTACTTAGTGGTTTTTTCCAATTTGATAAAATGATTTGTAGCATGACCACCCATAAAAATGTGGTAGCAATTTTACCGGGGACAGATACGAGTGCAAAAGGCTTTATAATACTTGAAGCCCATTTGGATAGCCGTTGCGAAAATGCTTGCGATACTGCTTGCATAGCGCAGGGGATGGAAGACAATGGAAGCGGGGTAGCCTTGGTA
>VEQB01000178.1 GCA_018883485.1 Bacteroidota bacterium | reverse complement strand
CTCTTCTGTTAATACCAAACATTTGCCATGCGTTTTTACCGAAGCCATGATAGTTTCTTCGTCAAGTGGTTGAAGCGTTCTTAAATATAATACCTCAACTTTGTCTGCATGTTTCCTTGCTGCTGCCAAAGCTCAATATACACCCATTCCGTAAGTTACCACCACACAACTTTCACCATTATCTATCGCTTCTTCACTTGCTTGCAATACCTTATTTGCCTTACCAAAAGGAAGAATATAATCTTCATCTGGTTCAACACATCTCGCCAATTCTGTCCCGGGATTTTTACTCCAATAAAGACCTTTGTGTTCAAGCATGATACAAGGATTGCCGTCATAATATGCGGCTTTCATTAATCCTTTCATATCGGCTGCATTGCTTGGATAGGCAATCTTAATTCCTTTTAACGTTAATAAAGTAGATTCTATGCTGCCACTATGGTATGGGCCACCACCACCGTAAGCCCCAATAGGAATGCGTATTACCGCGCTTACTGGATACTTGCCCATGGTTAAATAACTAGATTTTGTAATTTCACATACCAATTGGTTCATGCCTGTCCAGATATAATCTGCAAACTGAATTTCTACAATAGGTTTGGCACCTACAGCACTCATACCTGCTGTTGAACCAATGATATAGGCTTCTTGAATGGGGGTATTAAACACACGGTTATCGCCATATTTCTGGGCAAGGGTAGCAGCTTCTCTAAACACCCCACCTAATCTTGCACCAACATCTTGCCCGTAAAACAAACATTCTGGATGTTTGGCCAATAATTCATCTACTGCATGCAAGGCAGCATCTACCATTACTACAGGTTCTCTACCTTCTGGTTTTCTAATTCCTACTTCCTCTGTTGCGCCACTTGGCGCATACACATGGTCGAGCACAGTTTCTATACCTGGGTCTGGCGCAGCCACTGCTTGTTTAAAATATTGTGCTACTTTATCTGTTTCTATCTCTTCAATTTCTTTAAGGTCGGCCTCACTAATTCCAATGCTTAACAAGTGGGCACGCAATTTTGGCTTAGGGTCATCTTTTAAATGCTTGGCCATATCTTCCTCGCTGCGATACCACTCTTTGCGCACACCGCTGGTATGGTGCCCAAGCAAAGGAACTTTAGCATGCAACAAAATAGGAGCGCGTTCTGTTCTTGCATAATCTATACATTGTAAAATAGCATTCCAAGATTTAAGAAAATCGCTGCCATCTACCCGCATACGCTGCATACCTTTAAATCCTGCTGCATACTCATAGGCATCCATTGCGCGCATTTCTGCGCCGCTTGCACTAATGCCCCAGTCATTGTCTTGAATTAAATAAATAATAGGTAATTTCTTTAGAACTGCCATTTGCCAAGCTTCTGCCACTTCCCCTTCGGTAACAGAGCCATCGCCCAAACTACAAAGTACTACGGGGTTTTCTTCGCTATCTAATAAACCTTGGCTTTCTAAATAGGCAATTCCATGTGCCATGCCTGTGGCAGGAATGGCTTGCATGCCTGTAGCAGAGCTAGAATGTAGCATGCGCACAAAACCTTCGCGTTTTAAATTTGGGTGGGCATAATAGGTTCTTCCGCCCGAAAATGGATCTTCTGCCTTGCCAAGTAATTGTAACATAAGCTCGTAAGGACTCATTCCCATGCCTAGCAACATACTTTCGTCGCGGTAATATGGCGCTGCAAAATCTGAGGCTGTAAGCTGCATTCCTGCTGCTAACTGAATAGCTTCGTGACCTCTACTGGTAGAATGTACATACTTTGCAATTGGCCTGTTGGCATCGTATACATCGGCCATAGCACACACAGCACACATGTGGGCATAGGCTTCTAATAAGATTTCTTTATCCATAATCGTAACTGCAAGTTTAACGTAAAAACCTGAATTCCCTGTTCAGATTTTATCCCAAATACCCATAAGTTTGCGGCATGCGTACAGTAGAAAATTCTTTTGCAAAAATTGCCATTGCCGTTGCCTTTTCGCCAAGGTGCGAAGCAATACTTGCCGAAGCAAGATTAATTCACCAGCGTTTAGGAGCTAAAATGGTATTTATTCATATTGGTAAAAAAAGCCTCCAAGAAGAGCAATATCTCAAACATTTATTACATCGCTTTGAGTTGGACCAAACCGGAAACGAAGTAGTTTGGCGAGAAGGAGACCCAGTAGAAAGTATTATTAATATTTGCCAAGAACTAAATGTAGACTTACTGGTGGCTGGTGCCTTAGAAAAAGAAAGCCTCCTTAAGTATTTTATGGGAGATATTTCTAGGCAGCTTAGCAGAAAAGTAAAATGCAGCATGTTATTAATTACTGAACCAAGCACTCATCCTAAAGGTTTTAAGTATTTAGTGGTGGAAGGCACAGATCATCCCAAAACAGAGAACACAATTTCTAAAGCAGTAGAATTGGCTCAAGCTTACCAAGCCAGTAATGTAATAATAATTCAAGAATCTGACCCGGGGAAAATGGCCCTCATACGCAGTGATGAATTGAAGGAAAATGAAGCCGACCAGATAAAAGAGGAGCTTTTAAAAGAAGAGGACCAAAAACTAGAGGAAATTTTACGTTGCACAGATTGTGGAAATTTGAGTATACAAACCGAAAGAATTGAAGGCAAACCAGGTTATGTGATTTCTAAGTATGCCCGCGAAAAAAATGCAGATTTATTGGTGGTAAATTCTTCGGATAAACCTATGAATCTATTAGACCGCGTTTTCCCTCACGACATAGAGCATGCCTTGGCAGATTTACCTTGCAGCCTATTAATAGTGCATCCTAAAAATCAAGAGTAAACCCAAATTGTGCTAAGCCATTCAGAAAATATTAGTTTACTTATAAGCATGGGCCTTATGCTTATTCTTGCGCGCCTTTTTGGCGAATTCTTTAGGAAATTTAAAATGCCCTTGGTAGTAGGAGAATTAATTGCAGGAGTAGTTATTGGCCCTACCATTATTGGACACTATTACCCCAGCATTAGTGAGTTGGTGTTTACCCATAATAACCAAGCTACTTTATCGCTAAATAGCATTATTGGGATATCTATTGTAATGCTGCTTTTTGTAGCAGGAATGGAGTTAAATCTTTCGGTAATAAGACAGCAAGGAAGGGCGGCATTTACCACCAGCACCTTTGGTTTAATTATTCCTTTAGCTATAGGTTTTACAATAGCCTATTACGCAGCAGCGTTGTTTGGTAAAAACAGTTCTGATACACTCGCCTTTGCTCTATTTTTAGGAACAGCCATGTCTATTTCTGCATTGCCAGTTATTGCAAGAACCTTGATGGATTTAGGCTTGTTTAGAACAAAAGTAGGTTCAATTATTATTGCAGCTGCCATGTTTAACGACCTTATTGGTTGGATACTTTTTTCTATGACTATGGGTATGCTAACAGGAAGTGCAGACCATAGCGTTCTTTTTACATTATTATATACCATTGCCTATGCCATCCTAATGCTTACACTTGGTAGGTTTCTCATCAACAAATCTTTGCCCTGGGCATCTAAAAACTTTAGCTGGCCAGGTGGTTTTTTAAGTCTATCGTTAGGACTTACTTTTTTAGGGGCTGCTTTTACAGAATACATTGGCCTTCACGCCATATTTGGAGCTTTTATTATTGGGATTGCCATTGGAGATTCTGTGCATGTAACAGAAAAAACAAAAGATATTGTTAATCAATTTGTGACCAACATATTTGCCCCCTTATTCTTTGTTTCTATTGGGTTTAAGGTAAACTTCTTAGCGCATTTTGATTGGCAAATTACCGCACTGGTATTATTTATTGCTATGTTAGGTAAAATTTTAGGTGCCTTTATTGGAGGAAAATTAGGCGGACTAAACAACACCGAAAGTTTGGCTATTGGGTTTGGCCTAAATGCTAGAGGTGCCATGGAAATTATTTTAGCATTACTTGCGCTTCAGGCCAAGTTGATTGGTGAAGAGTTATTTGTTGCTATTGTAATTATGGCTGTGGTAACAAGTATTATGGCGGGGCCAATGTTAAGTTGGTTATTAAAAGTGAAACCTATTGAAGAGGTTTCCTAAATGTAAACTTTAATGGGTAAAGATAAATTAAGACGATTTGAGGAGTTCAAATCTTATGAAAATTGCTACGACTTCCCCTATCATTTAAAAGGAAAATGGCATACAGAAGTATTTAAAAATAATAATCCCATAGTTCTCGAATTAGGCTGTGGCAAGGGCGAATACACTGTTGCGTTATCGGAGGCATTTCCAGAGAAAAACTTTATTGGCATAGACCTTAAAAGTAACCGCATGTGGGTGGGAGCAAGAAAAGCATTAGCCGAGGGAAGAAAGAATGTGGCCTTTATTAGAATGATTATCGAAAAACTTGAAGAACATTTTGAAGCGGGTGAAGTAAGCGAAATCTGGATTACCTTCCCCGATCCCTTTCCAAAAGATAGACATGATAAACACCGTTTAACCCATACGCGATTTTTAAAAATATACCAAGAGGTGATTGCCCCCAATGGCTTAATACGTTTTAAAACCGATGATGACGGCTTGTTTGAATATACTTGTGAGCTATTTGCTCAGCTAGGTATTGAGCCAGAATTTATAGATAGAGATGTGCATCAATCTGCGCTTGTAGAACCTTATATAAAGAATATAAGAACACACTATGAAAATCTATTTAGTGCAAAAGGACGCAAAATTAAATACATGGAATTTAGATTAACCCATCAATTGGTGGGGCCAAGTAAAGCTTGATTTTGTTGTAAGGCTTTTAGTGCCGCTTTAATAGCTAAATCATCCTTTTGCATTACTTTATAAAAACCTTGGTCTCTCCAAATTTGTCGCGCCACTAACGCCTTTATTTGAGTCTTAATAAAATCTGCAGACTTAGCGTGCTCTTGCGCCGTTGGTTGAGGTACTCCTTGCTTTACCGCAAATTGAATAAATTCTTGATACACTTGTTCCGTAATTTGGTAGCTGTTAGCAAAGAAATCTAAACTTTCAATTGCGGCAATTACTTTCCTGTTTTTATCTAAATACTCATATGAAAATTTACTGATTAAAGCATTTGTAACTACCCTAGTAAGGAAAGGAGAATAATAAGAAGTATCGATGGGCACAAAAATATCTGGGTATATGCCACCACCACCATACACAATGCGGTTTAATCTTTTGGTATAGTAAGGTGTAGAATCGAAGATAGATTTGGTATTGCTTTCTAATTCGCCATTTTGATATCTATCTATTAAATCATGGTCATATTTTACCTTATCAGAGTAATCTTTTTGTATGCATCTGCCACTTGGCGTGTAGTATCTTGAAACGGTAAGCCTTAGTGCCGAGCCATCTTTTAAACTATATGGTTCTTGTACCAAACC
>VEQB01000177.1 GCA_018883485.1 Bacteroidota bacterium | reverse complement strand
ACCTGGACACCTGTTAATTTGGGTCAATACGCAAATAAATTTAGTATTGTTAATAACACTGATGGTAGCTCCACAGTTTATGCGATAGGATTGCGATTATTTAAAATGACTACGGGTATAGCTTCCGGATTAAATGAAGAAAAAAATGAAATAAAGGGCGTATTGGCGTATCCAAATCCTGCAACATCAGGTGGATTTATTTCCATATCATTAGAAAGCATCAAAACAAGAATTATAAAGGCAGAACTAATATCAGTTGATGGAAAAAGTACCTTTCCATTGTTTAAAGGATATTATTCAGGCACCCATGAATCGCCATTTATGCTACAATTACCAAATATTAATCCGGGTAATTACATTATTCAGTTTACTGACGATGGTGGTGCTCTCTTTAAACAGAAACTTTTTATCATTAACTAATACTCAAAGAACATATTAATCATGAATAGTAGAATTGCATTTTATTTACTAGTAATATTCTTATTTAGCGGCATTCATGGCGTACAAAGCCAGCAACTAAACCGCAGACCGTTTTTAGGTGCAAGATTAAACCCCATTCAGAGAGAAGGCTTTAGCGGTTGTGAAGTGTTACAGATAACCGGAGGAACCGCAGCCAACCTTAAACTGAAAGAAAAAGATATTATAATAAAGATAGGTGATGCTGCCATTCATACACCAAATGAACTGGGTGGTATATTTAAAACATACGAAACAGGACAAAATATTAAGTTAACGGTGTTGAGGGATAAGAAGCAAATCATACTAAAAGCCCAAATAGTTGGTCGTCCGTTTGAAACGGATGATAATGCAGAAGTCAGATATGAGCAAGCTGCGTATAAAGATGGTCAGCTACGTGTTATTATTAACAAACCGTTTATTCGTAACAAATTGCCGGCAATGCTATTTATACCCGGATACACCTGCAGCAGTATTGATGATTTAAAAAATGATCATCCCTATAAAAGAATTATTGATGCATTTGTAGATGCGGGATATGTTACACTTCGCATTGAAAAAAGCGGACTAGGCGACAGCAGAAACACACCAGCTTGTGAATCCTGTGATTTAATAGATGAAATTGAAAATTTTGAAGTGGGCTTGAAGAAATTAAAGTCATTGCCATATGTAGATACCAATCAAATCATCATTGTTGGTCATTCAATGGGTGGGATTATTGCTCCTGCTATAAGCGCCAAACATAAAGTTGCAGGTGTTGTGGTATATGGTACAACTGCTAAATCCTGGTTTGAATATCAACTGGAAATGTACCGCTTACAAAACGCATTAGCCGGAATGAATCCGATTGAAGTGGAAAAATCAGTAGTTGATCAATATGACTTAAACTACCGTTACTTCGTAAAAAAGGAGAAACTGGAAGACATGGCAAAGGCCCCTAAGGCAGATAGTATTTTAAGAACAATTTGGGAGTATGATGGTAACGGGAAGATTTACTCAAGAAATGCGGAATATTGGCGTCAGATACAAGACTACCCTCACTTAGAGAACTGGAAAAACACAACTGCAAAAGTATTGGTACAATTTGGCGAGTCCGATTTTCAGGCATTTTCCAAAGCAGATCATAAACAAATCGTTAATACGGTGAACCATTTTAACCCCGGAAATGCAACATTAAAAACATATCCGCATACAGATCATTTTTTCGCCAAATCAGGAACCATGCAAGAGGCGTATAATAAATTTGCCGAAGGAAAATATCAGCAATTGTTTGATGAATATAATCCAGAGGTGGGTTCATCTGCTGTGCAATGGAGCAATGAAATTTTATCCCAAAAAAATGAGATTAAACTTCTAGAGAGAGGATGGAAAAAATTGAATACGGAACGCTACCCCGGTAAACAAGATGACATCACGTTTATTAACCAAAACGAAGGTTGGTATGTAAACGGATACGGAAAAATTTATCATACAAAAAATGGTGGAGAAACTTGGGAGAAACAATTGGAAAAGAAAGGAACCTTTTTCCGCTGCATTGCTTTTTTGGATAGTTTAAGAGGTTTTGCAGGAACCGTTGGTACAGACTATTTTCCAAACGTAAGCGATACCATTCCATTGTATGGAACCAACGATGGCGGTAAAACGTGGACACCTGTTGCGTATTCGGGACCTTATGTGAAAGGATTGTGTGCGATTGATATCGTGAAGGAGCAATACATCAACCACGGAAAGACGGATTATAAAATTCACATTTACGCAGTTGGACGTGTGGGAAGCCCGGCAAATATGATGGTTTCACACGATGGCGGATTGACTTGGACATCGAATAGTATGAATATGGATTGTAAAATGTTGTTTGACATTAAAATGTTTGATAAAAACAACGGGATCGTTTGTGCTGCATCGGATGAAGACATTGAAAAATCAAATGCGCTCATTTTAAAAACAAGTGATGGCGGTAAAACCTGGAAAAAAGTGTATCAATCCAATCGTCCATTTGAAGGCACTTGGAAGGCCTCGTTTCCTACTGAAAAAATTGGTTACGTCACCATTCAATCCTACAATCCAGATCCGAATGTGAAACAGCAACGTATAGCAAAAACAACTGACGGTGGAAATACGTGGAATGAAATAAACTTGGTGGAAGATGCTGGAGCAAGAGAATTTGGTATTGGTTTTATCGACCAAAACCACGGCTTTGTAGGCACCATGAATACAGGCTACGAAACCAAAGACGGTGGTCTTACGTGGACTACAGTGAACCTTGGTATGGCTTGCAACAAAATCCGAATTTACAAAGATTCCAATGGAAAAATTTATGGATATGCGATTGGTGTTGATGTGTTGAAGGGGGAATTTTAAAGGTATAAAACAAAAAATGAACTAATAATCTTAAAAAAATCATGAAAAAAACAATTTATTCGCTAGTACTACTTTGCTCGATTATGATTTCTGTTAACGCGCAACAAAAAGAAAACAACAACAAACAAGAAACTGTTAATGCCAAGTTAGCAGATTTTTCAATCAACAAATCTTCGACTGATGTTGAAATAAAACGAATTACTGAAGTTTTAGAAAAGCAATATGAGATTCAGTTAAATACATCCAAAATAAAACGGAATTCGAATAATGAAATTACCGCTATAAAAATAGATTACAAGTATAAGGATGGTAATGAAGTAAGTATCATAAAAAAAGGAGATGAGCCAATTGATGAAATATTTATTAATGAAGAAAAGGGAACTATTGTGTTTCATACAGAAACTACAAATCAGAAGGGTGCAACGGTAACTAGCACAAGCATCAGTTTTTAATTTTGAAGATACAAAAAAACCATCGCCTATAGTAAACTGGTCGATGGTCATTTTATGAATGGTTTGCAATAAAATCCGAATTTACAAAAATGCCAATGGGAAAATTTATGGCTATGCTATTGGTGTGGATGTAATGAAGGGTGAGTTTTAAATGAATATTAAACCTATGCCTCGTACTGAAATAGGTTGACTAAAAAATCAAGATATTTAATATAGCATGAAGACAGAAAAAAATAAGTACAAAAGAAAATTATAACTCCTGTAACTATTTTAATGTTGGTTCGTAATATACTTAAAAAACAATGAAAAATGAAAATGAAAACAACACTCCTGCTCGTTTTATTAATTAGCATTCAGCAAATTATTGCTCAAAATACGCCAACTCAAAAAATGGAGGAATTTATAAACCAAAAAGGAGATGGATTCAATAAATCGTATGACAATAGGGACACCAAGTCATTTAATTCCTTACTCAAGGAATATCTCGTAATTTATGAAAAATTACCTGCGGCTGACAAGAAACAATACACCTATTTTCTTGGTAACATCTACTATAATTTAACTTGTATTTATTCGCTTTTAGACAATAAGTCCTCAGCGTTAACATATTTAAGAAAAGCAATTGATGCAGGTTATAATGATTATGGTCACGTACAGAATGATACTGACTTAGACAATATTAGAAACGAAAAAGAATTCGCTGAACTCAATAACAAGCTCAAGCAAACTGGAGATTATCTTAGTATCCTAAAAAGGGCAGTCAAATACAATCTTTCAGATAACAGACCGATTCCAAAATTCTCTTATCAAGCAAGCGATAATCCCGATCTGGTGGCATTGCGCAAAGGCTTCAATCTTGACAGCATAGCCGGAAAGGGAACAGATGTACTGCAAATTTTAAACCTGTTGCACTGGATCCATGATTTAATTCCACACAATGGAATGAATGGAAATCCAGAGGTGAAAAATGCCATGAGCATGTTGGAGATTTGCAAAAAGGAAAACAGGGGCTTAAATTGCCGAGGTCTTGCTCTGGTTTTGAACGAATGTTATTTAGCAATGGGAATTAAATCTAGAATTGTAACGTGCTTGCCGAAAGACAGTTTGAAAATTGACCAAGATTGCCACGTAATTAATTCAGTTTATTCCGAATCGCTTAAAAAATGGCTTTGGATTGATCCCACTTTTAATGCCTACGTAATGAATGAAAAAGGTGAACTTTTGAGTATTGAGGAGGTTCGTGAGCGTCTGATCAGTGACAAAACCCTAATTCTAAACCCAGATGCTAATTGGAACAATCAAAATACACAGACAAAGGAGAATTATCTGTACAATTATATGGCAAAGAATCTTTATATGCTCGAATGCCCGGCAAATAGTGAATATAATATGGAAACATTCCGAGAGGAGAAAAATATTAGTTATATAAAACTCCTCCCTTTAGACTATGAAAATCAAAAACCAGATAAAGTGGAGGCAGAAGGAAAGCTTACAGTATACAAAACCAATAACCCGAATTTGTTTTGGGAGCATTAAATCAGAATTAAAAAAAAGAGGAGTCAGTTTTCTAAAACAAAAATAAACCATCGCCCATAGAGTCTGGGCGATGGTTTATTCAGGAATGGCTTGCAATAAAATCAGAATTTACAAAGATGCCAATGGGAAAGTGTATGTATATGCGATTGGTGTGGATGTAATGAAGGCTGCATGGTAAATTTTAGTTAAAAAAGAAAAAAAAGACAAAAATGAAAAAATTAATTTTGGATGTTGAAGTCTTGCTTAAAAACAACTGGAAGGTTGTTTTAGTGCTTGCAATAGTATTTTACCTTTCTTATTACTATACTGATATAAAAAAAGGGATTATAGATGGATGTTTAGATAGAGAGATAACAAAAATGAACCGATAAATAAATTATCTTTTGATTAATATAAACATTTTAAAATGAAAAAAAACATACTGTTACTTTGCCTTTTTACAATTACCTTTCTATACAGTAAAGCTCAATTGCTTTATAAAATTGAAGGTAAAAATCTTGAAAAGCCAAGCTACATCTTTGGTACGATTCATATTATGCCTAAAAAAGATTTTACTATTTCGGAATCGGT
>VEQB01000005.1 GCA_018883485.1 Bacteroidota bacterium | reverse complement strand
TTCATAACCAGCTACCACCATTACCCTTACCGCGCCAACATAATCTTTAATCTGAATAGTATGTTGTGCTTGTACCCCTGCATTTAAATGAAATGGCCCTATGAATTTAATAGCAGGTTTAAATCTTTTGGCCTTGTTATCTTTAGATTTTTTATTGATGCCTTCATCTCCGCCAATGCTTAAGGTTCTATTAAATTGGGAGCCAAAAGCGCCCATCACAAAATCAAACATATCCCATGTTTTAACACCTAAGGCTTCTTTGGCAAAGAAATGCTTATGTGGGTCGGGGGTTTGAAATCTAGTTAAATCCAATAAGCCTTCATCAACAATGGCAAGGGTATAGGTCATTGGTTTTCCGCTTGCCTCAGAAACAGTAATGGTATTTTTTTCATCTGGCCTTATGGCATCCTTCATTTGAATTTGTGGTTTAAGAATGCTTGCAGGGTCTTGCACCGTTATTGCTTGCATGCCATATAAACGAATAGGTAAATCGTTGTTTACTTGTCCATGAGGTTGCAATAAACTTACATGCGCAAATATGTTTGGTAACATGTTTTTAGTAATGGTAAAACTAAAATTTGTTTGCCCCTTTTGGGCTTCAATCCAATGTGTTTCAACAATACCAGAACCATTTTCTATGCTCAATAGCGCTCTGCCAGCTTGTGGAGTTGGAAGTGTAAGTGTTGCCTTTTCTCCAACTACATAGGTGTTTTTATTTAAAGAAAAATTAAGCACATTGGCATCTAAGGCGCCTTCTCTTTGCGCTCTTCCTGCCCAACCTGGCCAATCCATATAAAATGCTTTACCACTGCTGTGGCCTTCTTCATCTTTTACAATTAGTAAATACCTGCCCCAATCTGGGTAGTTTACGCGCAAGGTAAAATTGCCTTTACCATTGTTAAGTGTTACGTTTTCATCCATTAGACTTTGATACTCTTCCGAATTGGCATAATTACTTAAATCATCTTCGCTTCTATCCCACCACCAGCGCCAATTTATTTTGTATAACTTTACATTAGCCTGGCTAGTACCTCGTTTTAAACTGCCATCTGGGTTTACCAAAACTATTTGTACGGTATGGTTAGTATCGGTAAGTAACATGCCTCTTGCTACATCTCCTTTTGGAAGTTTTAGGCCTATAAAAGCGTTGTAAGGGTAGTATGGAATTTGAAATCTATCTACACTAAAGTTTCCACCTGGTTCAAAAACTTTAGTAACTAAGTTGGCATTTAACATGCCTGCTGGTTCAGCTTCTAAGTTTAAATCAATGTTTAGATTTGCCTCTCCATTTTCGTCGAGCTTACCTTCAAAAATGGTATTGGCTTCTGCACTAAAGCGTTTGGTTGGGTTATCAAAAACAAAATCTGGAAAGCGTTTAAAGCTTGTTACGGCAGCGCTTAGGGTTGCCTCAACCTTTGCATCTAAGCCATCTGCTATAGCGCCATGTAGCCAACGAGATTTTAATTTAGTACTTACAGATTCTCCTTTTTGTAAGTAAGGTTTAGGGAAGTTCAATTCAATTTTTAAACGATTTGGCATCACCGTTTCTACTCTTATTGTTTTGCTAAACGTGCTTCCGCCTACTTTAACTTTTGCTATCCAAACTCCAGTGGGTGCTTCTAGGTCTGTGCAGGTTCTAAAATCGTAAAATCCATTTAGTCCATCATTTTTTACCAATCGTTTACTAAGTGAACCAAGTGGATTATACAATTCGAAAGTTACAGGATGTCCCTTAGGTAAGTTTCTTAGTTTATCTTCTAAAATGAAGGTGAGGTAAAGCGAATCTCCTGGTCGCCAAACGCCGCGTTCGCCATAAATAAAGCCTTTTAGTCCTTTTTGAACCTGCTCTCCATTCACATCAAATTGGCTCAGGCTTAAGGATGAACCATCATCTATTTTTAAGTAGGCTCTTTGTTCTTTATATTTTGCAATTGCCAAATAAGGCTTTCTTGTGTAGCTTATTTTTACCATTCCCTCTCCATTGGTATTTGCTGAGGTTATGAGTTGTTGTTGGTAGTCTAATAATTCAATGCTAACTCCACTCATAGGTTTGGTGCTCAATAAATTTGTTGCAAAAAAATGTAATTCACTTTGGCTACCTTTCTTGGCAATAAGGCCAATATCTGAGGCCATAATATTTCTTGTAACAGCTCTATTATTGGTGTAATAGCTGTTATGACATGGATTATCTCTTTCGTTCCAATTGTACCCACTCCAATCATAATCTTCTTCGGCATAATCCCAAAAACTGGCATCGGCTTGTTGCGGTGCTTCTCCGTCCCATACATTCTCTTCCAGCTGGGTCATTTCTTCATCATTTGCCGTCTGAGTGGTGTCAATGCCATTGCAACGGTATAAAGAATGGGCTTTACTAAAGGATAGTTTAACCTGGTATAGGGCTCCAGGTTCTGTTCTCATTAATTGGTCTAAATCTAGGCTAAAGGTATTTGTTCTTCTTGGGTCTAATAATTTATCTCCATCTAAACGAATGATTTTTTTAAGCATTGGACGGCCCACGCGAATCATTTCATTGCTTCCTGCCAAATCATTTACTTGCAAGAATTGAGTGATATTGTTTTCATAAACTTTGATAACAGTTACCTCTACTGCAGATAAACTGGTGGCTTCAAAAGGCAGTCTTAATTGGTTGCTAGATGGCATGATTACGCCTTTGCCAATAAAATTTACAGAAGGTAAATTATCTGCAAAATCTAAATCGAAAATAGCCACTTTCTTAAGCTTATAGCCTAGAATATTTTGCACGCCAGCAAATATTTGTAAGCGGTTTGAACCAGTTAGCGTTACAGAAGGAAAGCATTTAACCAAGTGCCCATCTATAATGAATTTAAGCTCTGTGGTTACTGCACCTGTTGCCTGTGGACTGCTATAACTTAATTGGATCAACCCGCTTAAATCTTGGGTTGGTAAAATTGGGTCAGAAAAATAAATGGCTACATGTTGCGAGCCATCATTTACCACCTTGGCATTTAATGCGGTAAAATCTCCTAAGGCAGGAATAATAAGTTTATGTTCTCCTTTAATATCTAATTGAAGGGGTTCTCCATCCCACTTAATAATTACTTCGCTAGCATTACTTTTTCTAAGCACACTATCGGCCATGTAGCGGTGACTCCTTTTATCTGCAGCGTGTTCCCATTTAATATTAAATTTTTTTCCTTCTTGAGAAAGCGTTAATAGTTGTTCTATTTTCTTTTCATCCTCTGCATCGGCTGTTACTAAAGTGCCACTGACTCTTTGGTAAATTAGTTTATTTCTATCAATGGCCTCAAAGGTTGGTAAGCTTACTTCAAAGGATTGTTTGATAACCGAAAAATGAAAGGGAAACTCTTCCAATTCATTGGTAACATCAACAATTTTATCGAGCAAGAAGCTGGCTTCATATTCTGTTCCGGAGGGCAGCGGCTCGGCTGGCTTAAACTCAATGGTGGTGGCATCTATCCATTTTGCCTCGCCTTTAATGGAGGGTTCAAATGAGAATACTTTTGCTAGCTCACCAATTTTAGAACTGTCGGCAAAATTGCCTGCCAATTGTATCTTAATGCTGGATTCTCTGGAGATTTGCCCAGAGGTATAGGCACTAATATAACTAGCAAAAGCTGGGTTTACACGACCTCTTTTTTTATCCGAAGCTTTAGCTGTAAAAAAATAGGCTCCAGCGGCAATGGATGCAATTACTAAAGCTAGGTAGAGAGGTTTGTTACTTATTTTTTTAAGCAACGATGATAGGTTTGACATAAAAAGGTGTCCTGAGTTTATTTGAATCGAAAATAACTCAAAAAAGAATACCTTTTAATGACTACTTAAAATTTTTTCTTAGTTGTATTTTATTGCCTTTAGCTATACATTTTTTCATTGAATTTAGAGTTTTCCCAGAGCAATCCTCTACCTTTAATTAGCCATGAAATCCCAAATGCTAATAGTGAGGCCGCCTCAAGGTAAAAAGTTGAAGATGGCCATTTACCTTTCCAAATGGTTGAAAATAAAATGATGAGCAATATAAATAACAATATTGCATATCCACATGTTTTGTAAATATGATTTTCATGAAAAACAAAGCTGGTATTTCGCGATTTATTAGGTTCGGTGAGGGTGAAAATATTAATGGATAAGTGTGCCATTATTAGAAATAAAATTGCAGCAAAGCCATAGTGAACCCATCCAAGCCATTTTTCGCAAATGGGTATAAGTGAGTCAACTTTATCAGCGCAAACATCTGGATGAGTGGGGAATATTGCTACTCCTAAGGCCATAGCACCTGCAATATTTGTCATTAGGTTATCATTTTTCCAAAACCGATCGCCTTTAAATCCTTCATAGCGAATAAGAAACAAGGCAACGGCACATAGGGTACCCGTAAATAGTTCTCTTAAGTTAGTAAAATAAAAGTGGCTAATAGAGGGTTGAGGTTTGGTTTCAAAGAAAGAAATCTTACTTAAAGCAATTAGGGCAATAGGTAGTAATATGCCTAGCCATCCTACCATTTTTCTAATTTTATGGTAGGTTTTATGGTGGTTATCTTTGTTTGTCATAACTTTTATTTTTTTTGGTTGAACCTAAATGAAACAGAGACAAATGGATTTACCCCAAATACTTTCTTATGTAGTTGCTCGGAGCTTAAGTTTTCTTTTAATTCTTTGCCCTCATAGTATTCATCTTTTAGTCTATTAATTTGATGAGCGCCAATTCCGATGTGGAATTTTAAATTCTGATTATAGGATAAAGTTCCAGCGGAAAAAAAACTAATTTCCTTTGTATCTAATCCTAAGCCACCTGAAAGTCCGAATCTAAAATTTTTATTTTTACATTTAGTATCTGCTTGTTCCCATGAGAAAAACGCAGTTGGAATATATTCTAATTGTATTTGTTTGTCATTAGATTTTTTAATGATATAATTTGAGCCATTTGACTCAGAATAATAGTTTTTGGAAGGCATGAAATATGGAATTATCATTGTATAACCAACCGATGCCTGCCATTCTCCTCTTGGTTTGGTAGAAAAGATATATGTCCAGCTTTTACTTATAGAATCTATCTCCCTTGAAATAGTAACTATGATTTGCTCATCTTGCAATAGTTTGCCTTCCCAAATGGTTTTAGTTATGGAATTTTCTAATTTCTTTAACTCTTCATTTATGCTGAAATAGCACGAGTTTATTGTATCTTTACTATTTAACTTTTTCTCAATTTCTTTTTTTAAATTTGCCATTTTCTTTGGAAAAATTTCTTCATTTACTTCTTTATAAAGGCTATCAATTTCTGATTTAAGTGTTTGGCAATCTTTGCTAATATCTTTAACATACTCATCCTCTGTCGGCATTTCTAATTTTTCCATAGGAATCTGTCTTAGCTCAACTGTAATCTTATATGCCTCTAAATAATTTGGCAATAAATTGGTTACTTCAATCTTAAAAAATTCTTCGCTATTCACATTTCTTTTTTGAACCGCACCACTTGCTTTGCTAAGGTCTATAATTTGACCTTGAGCTCTGTTTAAAAAGCTTGTTAAAAATAAGATTATAAATAATTTTGTTTTCATAATTATAAAATTTTGGTTCAAAAGTAAATTACTATTTTGGTTATTACATACCTTAATGTAGGTAAATTTAGAATTTACACGTATTAAATATACCTAAAAATAGGTAGTTCTGTTTTCGCTAAATTGCTTTACTTTGAAATTAAATTTTACAACAATGAAACACCAAAACAATCTTTCAATTTTTAAATCCATTTTCACCTTAATGGCTTTAGTTGTTATTTCGGTCTTTATTTCTTGTAGCGAACAAGCTCCTAAATCTAAATCTACAGAAGCAGAGGTTCAAGATAGCAGTTTGCTAATTGGTCCTATAAAACTAATGGATACACTTCAATTAAAAGCTATTGCCTCTGATATAATTTCTAGAACGAAAGCTCAACAATTTATTACAGTGTACAATCAAGCTAATCCAGAATTAATTTCAGTTTATTGGTATTTTGATAAAGGCCATATTAATGAATTATTAAATGAGCAAGGTGTTACCATTGATGGTATAAGATTCTTTTCAGCTGTTAACGATCAAAGTTCAGGTAAAAAGCGCCTTACCTTTATTGGTACTTCGGTGAAAGGAGATGGCTCAAACGATAATTTAATTGGTGGCAAATTATTTGAATTTGCTAGAACTTGCCCTGCAAATTGTAAGAAAAATACTACTGGCAATGTAAATATGAACAGCACTAAAATTACAATTCCAAGAGCGTATTATTTTACAAGGGCTCAAATAGAATCAGCAATAAATGATCCAGAGGTTACCCATTTGCGTTTGGGTAGAAACCTAGTTTCTGGTAACACCCTACTGGATATTTCTATATGTGGGGTAAAATCTTCTATGGAAGGGGCCGAGCATGAAGAAGTAAGTGCTGTGTATACTGAAATTGCCACTACCACACCAAAGGGTCAAGCTACCGATGATGTAGATTTTGAATTGAACTAAATGGATAATTTCCTCGTCCATTTTTCTCAGGTACTTTCTGTGCTGCCCGTAATTGCGGGTTTAGTTTTTAGAAAGTACTTGGATTCTTGCTTGTATTGGTTTTGGATATATGCCATTACAATGTGTTCAATGGAGTTAATTTCCGAATTAGTAGCTTTGATTGTGGGGGCAAATTTGTTTTTATATCCGATATATGCTTTATTACATTTTCAATTAATTGTAGTGGTTTTTATAAATTTTAATGAGCTCTCGAAATATAAGATAAAGCTTATTTGGTTGTTTCCTGTATTTTTATTGCTAATTGGAATTGAGTACTTTTTTATTAATGAAACCGATGGTATGCCTTCTCTTACTATGATTGGAGGCAGTTTCATACTTATTTTTTTAGTCTTTTTAGTTTTTTATGAGCTATTACAACAACCCAATCAAATCCCTTTAAAATTCCAACCAAGATTCTTAATTAGTACAAGTATTATTATTTATTCAGGTTCAACCATTTTCTACTTTTTATTATTTAATTATTTTGCAGGTATAAATTGGGAAAAGAATATAATTGGTTTTGATTTACTTTCTCAATTTCATGCTTTCATCAATTGCATTTTTTATATAATTAATATGTTTGTTTTTATAAGCCAATGGAAAGCAAAGACCTCATCCTCTTATTTGTAAGTGGTACCTTAATGGTGCTATTTGTATTGGGTAGCTTGTTAGCTTTTGTGGTACTTCACAGGAATAGAATTTTAAAAATTCAAATTGCGATCAAACAAGCTGAAATTGAAAAAGAGAAAAAAGTATTAGAATCGCTTATTGAAGGTGAAGAGAAAGAACGTAAACGTATTTCTGCAGAACTGCATGATGGTTTGGGTGCTCGATTATCTGCCTTGAAAATGGAAATGGAAAGCAATAAAGTGGTACCTGCCTACCTTGTTGAACGTTTAAATGCTGCCATTGTAGAACTTAGGGAAATGTCGCATAACCTGCAACCAGATTACCTCCCACGTGTGGGATTAATTAATGCTATGGAACGCCATGTAGCCTTAATTTCTTCCCACACCACCACTAAGTTCATTTTTTCGGCACCAAGTTTAAGTGATTTAGAAATGGGTCGTTATTCTTCTCTAAATCTTTTTCGAATTTTTACAGAATTAATTAACAATATTCTTAAGCATGCTAAAGCAACCGAAGTCTTTATTCAATTTTCTTCAGATGTAGATAGCGCAATACTTACCATTGAAGATGATGGAATTGGGTTTTCACTTGATGAGGCTAATCCTAATACAGGTATCGGTTTACGAACTATTCAAGAAAGAATTAATTTATTAAATGCAGAAATGCATATTGAAGGTCTTAAAGGTACCCTAGTTACCATTAAATTGCCTTTACATCATTTAAAGGATTAAACATGCAGAAAATGGAAGTAAGCATTTTTATAGCAGATGATCATCAATTGGTAATTGATGGCTTAAAGATGTTATTAGCACAAGCTGGGCACATTAATATTTCTGGTGAGGCAATCAATGGTTTAATTGCCGAGCAGCAAATTATTAAACTTAAGCCAGATATTGCCTTATTAGATGTTCGGATGCCAGAGAAAGATGGTTTAAAGGTATTACAATCATTGCAGCATAAAGGATGCACAACAAAATGTATTATGCTTAGCATGCATGAAGATGCGCGTTATATTAAAGACGCTGAAGCTTTTGGTGCTAAAGGATACCTGTTAAAGAATGTAGGTAAAGTAGTATTATTAGAGGCTATTTCAAAAGTTATGAAAGGTGGCACTTGTTTTCATACTATTGTTCAAACCGAAAAAAATCAAACTGTTTTTTTTACACCACGCGAAAAGGATGTAATTGGTTTATTGGCAAAAGGCCATTCAACCAATGAAATTGCAAGTTTACTTTTCACTTCGCAGGAAACCATTAAAGTGCATCGCAAGCATATTCGAGAAAAAACTGGAGCAACCAACTCGGTAGAGTTATTGATAAAATTAAAAGAATTAGGTTTTGATGTTTAAGTATCAATTCGTTTATTTTTTCACAACTTTTCCATCAAGTATTGAAGTACCAGAATCGTTTTGAATAAACGCAAAATAGTTGCCTAAACTCAACATTTAAAAACCAAGAGATTATTAATCTTTTGATTCCGGCCCCTCGTATGTATACAAAGGCTTTCTATAGGGGCTGTCGGGTAATGGGTTGCTAGGTGGGTTCAACATAATATTAAACGTGTTTCTTACCCTATTGGAGTTTAATGTATATGGAATCCAAATAGCCGCCGCTAAAATGGCCTTGAAGAAGTTTTGATATGTCTCGTCATTTTCTTCCATGTTCAATTGCTCTATCATCAGAATTTGAATGAGCGTAAGTAATTAGTTGTATCCCAAATACGTGCTATGCATAAATGGAAAGCTACTGCGCTTTTTTAACATGCGCCATAAACTAAGAATAGTAAGTAGAAATAAGGGAATAGTTAATGAAATTTCTAAGGTAAAAAAAAATCCCCAAAACTGACTAAAATTTGGGTGCTCTGGTGTACTTAAAAGGTTTAGGTTTTCTTAATTATAAAATCCTGCCTCAAAAAAATTATAAGCTTGCAGGCCAATAGAGGCAAATAATCTAATCATTACTAAAATTAATCACCCGCCTAGTTCTTGAGATTTATTTGGTATGCCATACTTAGGAACTGGATCATATTTATTGTGTAGCCTTATGCCTCATGGTCATTGGGTATTTCTTCTTCAATTTCTTATTTTGGAAGCTGGGATTACGACCAATAATACTGCAGGCATATTCTAGAACATCTCCTTTGCGTTCATCTTTACTAAGCGCGAATTACCCCTGGCCTAAATTCTTTGGTAATAGGTGCATGGTTGGCGGCTTCTATACCCATGCTAATCCAAGTTCGGGTTTGTTTAGGGTCAATGATGGCATCTACCCAAAGTCTCGCTGCTGCATAGTAAGGGCTTGTTTGGCGTTCGTATCTTTCTGTTATTTGATCCAATAAAGCTTTGTGTTTTACCTCATCAATTTCTTCGCCTTTGGCTTTTAAACTTGCTTCTTCAATTTGTAATAAAACTTTGGCTGCTTGTGCGCCGCCCATAACTGCAATTTTTGCATTAGGCCAGGCCGCAATTAATCTTGGATCGTAGGCTTTTCCGCACATGGCATAATTGCCTGCACCGTAACTGTTGCCTGTAATGATAGTAAATTTAGGTACTACAGAATTGGCTTGTGCATTTACCAATTTAGCACCGTCTTTTATAATGCCGCCATGTTCACTTCTTGAACCAACCATAAAGCCAGTTACATCTTGTAAGAAAAGCAGGGGTATTTTCTTTTGGTTACAATTCATAATAAAGTGTGCAGCCTTATCTGCACTATCACTATAAATTACGCCTCCAATTTGCATTTCCATAGGATTATCTGTTGCACTTTGTTTAGGTTTTTTAGCTTTAACCACCAAACGATTGTTAGCTACAATGCCCACTGCCCAACCGTCAATTCGGGCATAGCCACAAATAATAGTTTTACCATATAAATCTTTGTAAGGGTCAAAGGTATCCGCATCCACAAGGCGCTCAATAATTTCCATAACATCAAAAGGCTTGGTAAAGTTGGCTACTGCTTCATAAACATCGTCCATTGATTTTTTAGGCGCAATGGGTTCAACCCTATTAAAACCAGCTTTTTCATAATCCCCAATTTTATCAAATATCCGTTTGATCCTATCTAGGCATGCTGCATCATTTTCAAACTTGTAATCGGTTACCCCGCTAATTTCGCAATGGGTAGAGGCGCCGCCTAAGGTTTCATTGTCAATATCTTCTCCAATGGCTGCTTTCACTAAATAAGAACCTGCAAGAAAGATGGAGCCTGTTTTATCTACTATCATGGCTTCATCACTCATAATGGGTAGGTATGCACCACCAGCTACACAAGAGCCCATTACCGCAGCAATTTGGGTAATGCCCATACTACTCATAATGGCGTTATTCCTAAAAATTCTTCCGAAATGTTCTTTGTCGGGAAAGATTTCATCTTGCATTGGCAAGTAAACTCCGGCACTATCTACTAAGTAAATAATTGGAAGTTTATTTTCCATTGCAATTTCTTGTGCTCTTAAATTCTTTTTGCCGCTAATAGGAAACCAAGCACCAGCTTTAACGGTGGCATCATTGGCAACAACAATACATTGCCTGCCGCTTACGTAACCCATTACCACTACTACGCCACCACTAGGGCAGCCCCCGTGTTCGGCATACATTTCATAACCAGCCAATGCGCCAATTTCTATTTGAGGCTTTCCTTCATCCAATAAGTAAGTAACTCTTTCCCTTGCAAGCATTTTGCCTTTTTCTTTTTGTTTGGCAGCAGCTTTTGCGCCTCCACCTTGGGCTATTTTTTCTAAACGATTGTGAAGTTCTGTAACTAGATTATTCATTTTTTTGCAGTTGGCTTTTGGCCATTGGCTATTGGGTAATAGCAGTTGGCACGTATTGATTGCAATGATACAAAAACAGGCATAATTACAAAAGGCCATAAGCAAACAGCAAGAAATCAGAATGCATTGAAGCTAAGCGTTAATTGGTCTTATTAATAGTTACAAAGGGCTAATAGCCAAAGGCCAAAAGCTAAAGGTCTAGTTTTTGTTTGCATGGTATTCTTCTAAAGCTTACTTTTGCGTTTGGGTGAGCCCTGTACGACTAGCTCCCTCTAATCCCCCAGGTCAGGAATGGAGCAAGGGCGTGAGGTTGTAGCAGTGCGATGCAGTAAGCTTGCCCTTTTTTGTGCCTTTAACTCAGGTTATTAAAATTTGGGTTTTTTGATTTCTTCCTTACTATTTAATTGTTCTAAAACAAAAAAACGGAGCCGATTATAAATCGACCCCGCTTAGCCTATGAAACAAATTGCACTCTACCCCTAGATGCAATTACTTATATAACGGAAGATGTTAGAATATGTTTTAAGGGTAATTAATTTATTCAAAAAAAAACGGAGCCAGTATTAAAACTGACCCCGCTTAGCCTATGAAACAAATTGCATTCTACCCCTAGATGCAATTATCGTGAGCTCTATTCCTTATGTTTTTTAATTAAAGGAATATTTAGCTTTAACTTCAAATTGTTCGACAAAAATAACATAACTGGAACTAATATCAAAGTTAAAAATGTTGCGAAGCTTAATCCAAAAATCATTGTCCAGCTTAATGGGCCCCAAAACGCTACATTATCTCCACCAAAGTGAATATGCGGTTCAAAATGACTAAAAAGCGACACAAAATCAATGTTAAAACCTACAGCCAGAGGGATTAAGCCCAATATGGTTGCAGACGCAGTAAGGATAACTGGTGTCATTCTTGTTTTACCAGCTTCTATGATAGCTGCTCTTTGCTCCATTCCCTGCTCAAGTAATAAATCTGTAAATTCAACCAGCAAAATCCCATTTCTAACCACAATTCCTGCCAATGCAATTACCCCAACTCCTGTCATAACAACAGATATGGTCATATTGAAAATAGACAAGCCTAAAAGCACACCAATGATGGAAAAGAAAATTTCTACAAATATGATAAGTGGCTTAGAAACCGAGTTGAATTGCGTAACTAGAATTAAGAAAATTAATCCGAAAGAAATGAGCATTGCGTTACCCAAGAAGGCGCCTGTTTCTGCTTGTTCTTCCTGTTCGCCTGTCATGGTAGCTATAACCCCACTTGGTAATTGGTATCTGCCTATTGCCTTAGTAATTTTGCCAACAATTTCGTTGGCATTATAACCACTTAACACATTGGAAGAAATGGTTATCATTCTTCTCTGATTCTTACGTTTTATACCTCCAAAAGTATTACCGTATTTAATAGTGGCCACAGAAGATAAAGGTACTTGTCTTACCATTCCACCCATGTTCATATCTCTAAAAGTAATTTTTAGATTCATAAGTGCATTGATGTTGTTGCGTTGGTCAAAGGCATAGCGCAATTGAATTGGGTAATCATCTTTTGCATCTTTGAATTTTGAAACCTCTGCACCAAAGATGGCATCTCTTAGTTCTTTACCAATAATGGCAGTTGAGATACCTTCACGATTTGCACGCTCTCTATCAATTTCTACAACAATTTCTGGTTTGTTAGATTGTAAATCAGATTTTAGTTCTTCAATTCCAGGTATGCCTAAAGAATCTAAATATCGTTTGATATCTTTTGAAGTTGCGGTTAATTCGGCAAAGTTATCTCCAGTTATTTCTATATTAATGGGTTTACCAGTAGGAGGGCCTCCTTGTTCTTGTTCAACGGTAATTTCTGCACCAGGAATTCCTTTTACAGCATCTCTAATCTTATCTAAATAATCAACTGTAGATTGACCATCACGTTCGCCAAAAGGCACAAAGGCAACTGTTACTTTACCTAAGTGTGGCGCGGTACTAAAATCAAAACTTTGAGGATTGCTTGCACCAACAGCCACATTGGCAATTACAGACTCTACAATTGGATTAGAATCTCCTACCACCTTGTAAATTCTATCTTCAACAAGTCTGGTAATGGAATCAGTGTACACTTGGTCTGTTCCAATTGGTAAAGCCAAATAAGTAAAGATAAAGTTAGGGTCTCCTTTAGGGAAAAACTCTACTTTAGGTTGGCGTATTCCTGTAAGTACTATCGAAAAAATAAATAAACCAATGGTACTTACTAAAATCCAAATAGGTCTTGAACCAGTAAGTGTCCATCCAATTACTCGGCTATATTTTTCTTGTATGTTAGGCCAAGTTTTCTCCTGAAATTTCAAGATAACACCATGCAATACAAATTGGTTCAAACAGTATAAGGCGTATAAAGTTAAAGTTAATGAACCTAGGCCGATGTTACCTACAATAAATGAGAGTAAAGCAACTACACCAAACACCACTGTGGTTATTTTAAAACCTTTAGTAACTTTTGATTTATGTTTGTCTTCTTCTTCATGCGGTTTCATGAAGTCTACAGCAAACACTGGGTTGATGATATAGGCAACCAATAGTGATGCCAATAAGGTTACAATTAAAGTAATAGGCAAAAAGAACATAAACTTACCAATAACACCTTTCCAAAATGCCAAAGGAATAAAAGGTGCTAGGGTGGTTAGGGTTCCAGAGAGTACAGGCAAGAAAACTTCACCTGCGGCCATTTTTGCTGCTTTAACGATGGGAACTTTTCCATTGTCATAAATACGATGTGTATTCTCAATTACCACAATGGCATCATCTACAACTATGCCAAGTGCAAGTAAGAAAGAGAAAAGAACTATCATGTTTAGGGTAAAGCCAATACTTGGCATAATAAGGAATGCCACAAACATGGATAGAGGTACAGACATTGCCACAAAAATGGCATTGGTAGTACCCATGAAGAACATTAGAATTAGTGTAACTAATATGAAACCAATAATAATGGTATTGATAAGGTCGGCAAGGGTAACACGTGTAGTATTGCTCTGGTCTCCAGTAATAGTTACTTTTAAACCTTTAGGCAATTGGTTTTCCTCCATCTCTTTAATGATGTCTTTAATCTTATCGGAGGCATCAATTAAGTTCTGGCCACTTTTTTTGATTACGTTTAAGGTAATTACATTATCATGATCTAGGCGGGCATAACTTTCTTTTTCTTTAAATCCATCCGTTATGTTAGCAATGTCTTTTAAGTATATGGTAGCACCACTGCTCGATCTTAAAATAAGGTCACCAATTTTGCGGGCATCTGTGTATTGGCCTACTACATTGATGTTTCTTTTAACACCATCCATTTTAATCTGGCCACCACTAATGGTCATGTTTTCATACTTTACGGCATTGGTAATGTCCATCATGGTGATGTCTGCCGCCTGCATTTTATACATGTCTACATCAATTTGTATTTCGCGCTCAAGGGCGCCTACAATATCGCAGCGAGTAATTTCTTTTAAACCTTCTACGCGGTCTTTTACTTGTTCTGCGTATTCTTTTAACTTGTCTAATTGATAATTGCCAGAAAGATGCACATTCATAATTGGCATTTGAGAAACATCTATATCAATTACTTCTGGCTCACGGGTAAGGTCATTTGGCAAATCTTTTTTAGCTTTATCTACGGCATCTTTAACCCTTTGCTTAGCAATTGGTACTTCCACATCGGTATTAAACTCAATGTTAATCATGCTAAAATCTTGAATGGAAGAACTGGTAACTTTCTTCACCCCATTGATAGATTTTACTTGCTTTTCGATGTGTTTGGTAACTAAGTTTTCCATATCGCCAGGAGAGGTACCGGCATAAATGGTATTTACCAATATTTGAGGGAAAACAACTTCTGGAAATTGTTCTTTAGGAAGTGAATTATATGTCATCAATCCCGCAAGCGTGATGATGATAGTCATGATGTAAACGCTGGTCTTATTATTAATAGCCCAGCTCGACGGTTTAAATTCTTTAAACTTTTCTAGCATACCTTTTGGTTTTTAAGAAATTGGCTATTACTTATTCTTTAATCAGTTCGTTGTTGTTGAGGTCGTTGTAGCCTGTAAAAATTAACTTATCGCCTTCTTTAAGTCCTGCAATAATTTCTGCTTTATCATTATAAATTTTACCTAAAGTAACGTTACGTTGAACAGCTACTTGCTTGCCATCTACAACTTCTGAAATCATAACGTAAACTTCAGATTCATTTTTTTGAACCGTATTAATAGGAATTACAATTGCTTTTGGTGATTTATAATCTACTACTTTAAAAACACAAATCATATTTGGTATTAAGTCTGCATCATTTTGTAGTTCTGATTCAATGGTAAAGGTTCTAGTCATTTGGTTAATCACACGAGAGGTGAAATCAATTTTACCTTTGATAGTTTTGTTATTTAAATCTGGAAACAATAGCATTACATCGTTGCCTTCTTTTATTTGACTAGCATAGGTTTCTGCTACATCTGCTTTTGCTTTTAAGTTATTGAAATTTACTACTCTAATGCATGGCACGCCAGGGGCAACATTAGAACCCACTTTAATAAATACTTCGTCTACGGTTCCGCTAAAAGGGGCCTTGATACGATACATATCTAAATTTTCATATAGTGTTTGTAATTTCTGTTCAAGACTTTCTTTATTGTTTTTGGCAGATAAATATTGAACCTCCGTACCTACTTGTTTTTCCCATAGTGCCTTTTGCTTATTAAATACGTCTGTAGCAAAAGCTAAGCTGGTTTTTAAGTCGGCAATTTGTGTTTTCACTATTTCTGCATCTAGCTCAGCCAAAAGTTGGTCTTTGGTAACTCTAGAACCTGGTTTTACATAAATTTTAGTAACGGGACCCATTGCTCTTGCGCTAATGGTATTATTTTGATCTCCATCCACTCTTCCTTGCACATCTATATAATGCAAGAATTCTGTTTGTGTAAGCGTTGTAAGTTTCACATACTTTACTTTTTCATTGGCATTGGCATTTGTGTCTCCAATGGCGGCAATTTCTGCTTCTAGGCTTTTAATTTCTGAAGCAATTTCTGCTTGTTGTGCCTTAAGTCCTTCAACTTTAGCTTTCTTTTTTTCTAATTCGTTAGAACCTCCGCATGCTGCAATAAGTAGGAGCAGGCTCATGGCTACGTTAAATTTGATGATTGATTTCATATACTTTTTTTCTTTTTTATTAATTATTTAATCATTCCTAAAGCTTTCTTCAATTCAATTTCTGCTACAAAGAATTCGTAAGCTGTAGTTAGTAAATTGGTTCTAGCATTTTCTAAATCGGATTGTGAAGTGGTTAGTTCTAGGCTTGAACCAACGCCATTTTTATATTTAAGTTCTGCTTTAGCATAAATTTCTTCTGCTAGTTTTAAGTTGGATTGTTGGATATCTAATTGTTGTGTTGTTCTCAGAAAGTTTGTTCTTGCTTGGTACACCTGTTGGTCTACTACATTTTCAAACAGGCGCATATTATTTTCAGTTTTGGTAATGCTAATATCTGCCTGTTGTGTTAAGGCATGTTTACGCAATCCATCAAAAATAGGTAGGTTCAAGCTAAGACCTACATTTGTTCCAGGATAGAATTTGTTATATAGGTTTGGAAAATTCCCTTCGCTGGCAAATGCATTGTATTGTTGGTTAGCAAAAGCGTATAGGGTTGGCATATATCCAACTAAGTAGCGCTTTTTGTCTAATTGGTTCAAAGAGTATTGTTGCTTTAAAAGTTTGTATTCTACACGGTTATCATATTTAGTTTCGTTTTCGAAAGCTGTAACTTTTTTATTGGCAAATAAATCTTGAAGGTTATCTGTTAACACAACACTATCAGTTATAGGCAAGCCCATTTGAATCTTTAATAGCATGCGCAAAACATTGCTTTGATCTCTAATTTTGTCATGTTGTAGGTTTAGGTTTGATAGTTGAAGGGTAAGTCTATCTACATCTATTTTTTCTGTAAACCCATTATTGAAGAGTTGCTGTAAATCGTCTCTAGTTTTGGTTAAACTTTGAATGTTGCTTTTTATTAAACTTTCGTTGGCATCTAGCAATAGAACGCCATAGTAGGCTTTTGATACATTTACCTCTGTTTCAATCTCTGTTCTATTTTCGTTGAGTTTAGATAAATTTACAAACTCTTTAGAGGCTTTTAAACCAAGAAAGAAGGTTCCATCAAAAACAAGTTGGTTAGCGCCAATAGATATGTTACTGGTATAGGGAACACCAAATTTTACTTCTAGAAATTCGCCGGGCGTACCTGGTATAAAATTAGGAACTAATTGCGACGGAATTTGTATGTTATTAATAAGATTTGCAGAAGCATTAATTTGAGGCAAGCCGTAAGCTGTTACTTCATTCACTTTTTTCTGAGATTGAAGCACATCTAGTTTGGCATTTCGGAGATCATAATTGTGCTGCTTGGCATAGTCTACAGCCTGTTGTAAGCTATAAGAATAAATTTGTTTTTGCTGTGCTATAGCGTTAATACTAAGTAGCAATAGGAGGAAGCTAAAAATTCTTTTTTGCGGGCGCATAGAATGTTTTATTTTAAGTTTGATTATTTGTTTGTGGATTGAAGTAGGTCGCTTTTTTGTAAGGTTTTCATGCCTTTATCAGTGCAGATAGAGCGCAAATGATAGCGCATCATTTCTGTATGTACTGTTTTAAAATCAAATTGTTTATCTAGGTAATTATCCGGGTTAAGTATAAAATCTATTAGATGTATGTAGAACCTAGCGGTTAATTGTTCGTCTAAATTATTATGGTAAAAGCCTTTTTGTTTACCCTCTATTAGGTTTCTTAAAACTTCGTTGTAAATATATTCTACTCTAAATTTATTGAGTTTATCCCAAGATGGTTTAAAGTACTTTTTAAGGTCGAATAGAATGCTTTGGTTAATTTGTTTTTTAAGGTCGTTAAACGAATCTGTAATCGTTAGCATAACTTCAATGGGATTGCTATTAGTATCGCTTAATTTGCTGCAAAACTCCATTTCGTGATTAATGTGTCTTTCTATGGTAGCATCCACCAGCATAGATTTATCCTCAAAGAATTGGTAAAGGGTTTTTTTTGAAATGCCTAGTTCTCGGGCTATATCATCCATGGTAATACTCTTAAAACCATAGCGCAAGAAGAGGGTTTCCGCGCCATCTAGAATTTTTCTTTTTACTTCTTCAGGCATTTGTTTACTTAAATCGGCTGCAAATATAAAGCTGATTATACATAAGAAACGTTTTTCGTATAAAAAGTTTCCTAAGTTTCTTAAGTTTCTGGTTTTGAGGCTAAAATTTTATTATTTCTAAAATAGCTTATTGGCTTTGTGCCTTAGAGGCAAATGCTCACACAAAGCAACGCCCTTCGACCAGCTCAGGGACCACCCTTCGACAAGTGGGGTTATTTTACCTAGCTGGCGAAAAGCTAACACTAAGAAACGAAGAAACGGTTTTTGAATTAGCGTGAAAACTGATGCTGTTTGCTCGAGGGAGGTATATTAAGTGATTAGAAAATATCTCTTGAGCTAAGCCGAGAGGTAATCTATGTTAGTTGATTTCTTTTTGTTACAGGGTTATATTTCCTATTTTGCCTTAACATTTAAATTAGTTTACTTCGCATGCCATGAAGCAAAAGCCATATTTGGTTGGAATTTCTGGTGGCAGTGCCAGTGGTAAAACAAGTTTTTTGCGCGCACTGCGAGATACTTTTACCGAGGATGAGCTGTGTATGGTTTCGCAAGACAATTACTATAAATTGGCTTATGAGCATCAAAAAGACGAAAATGGGCACACTAATTTTGATTTGCCAGAATGTGTAGATTTGGAAGCATTTGCTGCGGATTTAACACTTTTGGCTAGGGGAGAAACAGTTTATAGACACGAGTATTTGTTTCAGCATGAAAACCAAAAGGGAGAGTTGTTAAGCTTTAAACCAGCGCCTATTATCATTTGCGAAGGCTTGTTTATTTTCTATCATGCCAAGATTTTTGAACAATTTGACCTTAAAATATTTATTAATGCGAAGGAAGAATTGGCTTTACAAAGAAGATTAGCACGAGATGTGGCCGAACGCAATATCTCTGAAAGTTTTGTTTTATATCAATGGGAGAAACATGTTAAGCCAGCTTACCAGCAATACTTATTGCCTTTTATGGCAGAGGCAGACATGATTATTAATAACAATACACATTTTCAAACCTCCTTGCAGGTTTTGCAACAATTTTTGCAAAGCAAGGTTAAGAAATAGCTTGGGTGGCCATTACAATTCTTACTTTAAGTTTTGTGCCGGTAGCTAATATATCTACGAGATCTTGGATAGTTAATTCGGCATCCATTCTTAATACAATGGTAGGGTCAGGCAAACCCTGAATCTCTTTTACAATTGCCGCCTCCAAATCCGCTGGCACTATTAATTTATCATTTAAGTAATACTCCTTGGCTTTATTTACTGTAAGGGTAATTTGCTTTTTATTAAGGGTTTGATTATTCTTGGTTTTAGGCAATAATACCTTAATTACACTAGGGTTTGCAACAGTAGAAATAATGAGAAAGAACAGGAGCAAAAAGAACATAATATCGTTGAGCGAGGAAGTAGCAACCTCGGCTTCAAAACGTTTTTTTCTTCTAAAGTTCATATTGCTTTTCCTTTCTTATTTAGCTTTCTAAAATATCTATAAATTCTATGGCAGTATGCTGCATTTTATGGTTGACCCTATCAATGCGCGAGTTTAATAAATGATAGGCGGCATAAGCCATTACCCCAACAATTAAGCCAGCACCAGAGGTAATCATTTTCTCATATAAACCACCAGCAATAATGCCTATACTGATATTGTCGCTTACAGAAATATTGTAGAAGATTTTTATAATACCCGAAATGGTACCAATAAATCCTAGCATTGGTGCTATACCTGCTGTTAAGCCCAAAAAGCCTAAATTCTTTTCTAATTTATCAGTTTCTAATCCAGCCACACTTTCCATGGCACTCTCAATGTCTTTAATAGGCTTACCTATGCGCTGCACACCTTTTTCTATAACTCTACTAATGGGCGTATTCACTCTCTGGCAATAAGCCCTTGCTGCTTTAAGATCGCCTTTGCTTAGTAAATCTTTTAAGTTAGGAATAAAATTGTTCTCTAATTTCTGAGCTTGGTTAATGAAAACAAATCGCTCAATCATAAAATAAATACTTAAAAGAGAAAGCAACCCAATGGGAATCATAATAACTCCACCTTTAAGAGTGAGTTCAAATAAATTTAAGCCTTGGTTTTCCATAATTTTGACGCTATAAATAGGTAACGAAACTAAGTCGCTTAAGCGTATTTAGGGCTTTCACTTTCCCACAGATTGTAAATTGTGGGACCTAAAATTCAATAAAATTGGGCATAAAAATGCTTAATGGCTGATAATCAATATAATTTTCAGTTTTGTAATTAGTACTTTGTCCGCTTATATTTGCCAGCCTTCGAAAATATTATATACACAATAAGAATAGTCAACAGATACAATGAAAAGTAAAGGAGCAGTTAAGTTTTTTGCAGTGGCGTTGGTGCTGGTAAGTATTTTCCAGCTGTCGTTTACCTGGAAATCCTGGCAAGTAGAGCAAGATGCCAAAGAGTTTGCCAATGGCAATGAGTCGATGGAGCGGAATTACCTAGATTCGGTTTCTCGGATTCCGGTTTATAATTTCTTAGGAATAAAGAAATTCACCTATTTACAATGTAAAGAACGTGAGTTGAACCTAGGATTAGACTTACAAGGGGGTATGAATGTTACCTTGGAAGTTTCGCTTTCAGACTTATTACGTGGCCTAGCCAATAATAATCCAGATGCTAAGTTTAATGAAGCTGTAAACACGGCTCGCGAGAAAATGAAAGGTAGCACCAAGGATTATGTAACCTTGTTTGCAGAAACCTATAAAGAGATTGCGCCTGAGGGACGTTTATCTGCGATATTTTCTAACCCAACAAATCGTGAAAGAATTAAAATTTCTTCTACCAATGAAGAGGTTATTGTTTACATCAGAGAAGAAGCCAATCAAGCAATTGATCGTTCTTTCCAAATCTTACGTGCACGTATAGATAAGTTTGGTGTAACTCAACCTAACATTCAAAAATTAGAAGGAACCGGAAGAATTTTGGTTGAATTACCAGGTGTAGATAATCCTACTCGTGTGCGTAAGTTATTACAAGGTTCTGCTAAATTAGAGTTCTTCGAAACTTTTGATAACCCAGAAGCTTTTAAGCATTTAAATACTGCAAACGATATTTTAAAGAAAGTTAAACTTGCCGCAGAGGCTGCTCCAGTTACCACTGACACGAGTGCTGCTGCGGGTAGTGCCTTATCTGGTTTAGCTTCTACAGCAACCGCAAAGGCAGCTGCAGATACTACAAAATCTGATACAGCTGCTGGACAAAAAACTTTTGAAGAGTTTGCTAAGGAAAATCCTTTGTTTGCTTATTTACGTCCTTATGCCGATGACCAAGGTCAATTGGTGGCAAAAGGTTCAAGCTGCGGTACTGCCTTAATTAAGGATACTGCCAAAATCAACGAAATGTTAAATCGCCCAGAAGTTAAATTGGCTTTACCGGGTAATATTAGATACGTTTGGGAGTATAAAGGCTTTGGCGAAAACCAAGAGGGTGTTATTCTTCATGCTATTAAAACTTCTAGAGATGGTTCTGCTGCCTTAACAGGAGATAAAGTAACCGATGCTAGAAGAGATATTAGTCAAATGAATGGTCAGGTAGAGGTTACCATGAACATGAATGCAGAAGGAGCCAAGATTTGGAAAAACTTAACCCGTAACAATGTTGGTCATAGCATTGCTATTGTTTTAGATGATGTAGTTTATTCTTCGCCTAATGTACAAGGTGAAATTCCTAATGGTCGTTCTAATATCACAGGTAGTTTTACCAATGATGAGGCTGGCGACTTAGCAAACATTTTAAAGAGTGGTAAATTACCAGCACCAACAAGAATTGTTGAGGAAGCAGTAGTTGGGCCAACTTTAGGAGCTGAAGCAATTAGCAGTGGTTTATGGAGTATGGTTGTAGCTACCGTTGTAATATTAATTTTCATGGTGGTTTACTATAACAACTCTGGATATGTTGCAAATGGAGCGGTGTTATTAAACGTATTTTTTATTATTGGGGTGTTGGCTTCATTAGGTGCCGCGCTTACCTTGCCAGGTATTGCAGGTATCGTTTTAACCATTGGTATGGCGGTAGATGCTAACGTACTTATTAATGAGCGTGTAAAAGATGAATTGAAAAACGCACGAAGTTTGAAAAATGCAGTTACCGATGGTTACCAACATGCAGCGAGCTCAATTATAGATGCTAACTTAACTACTTTATTGGCTGGTTTTGTTCTTTACACCTTTGGAACTGGCCCGGTACAAGGTTTCGCTATCACTTTAATTATCGGTATTATTACTTCTATGTTTACTGCAGTTTTGTTAACGCGTGTGGTTACAGAATGGCAGTTAGATAAAGGTCAGGTAATTAAATACAGCAGATCTTTCTCAGAAAAAGCTTTCCAAAATTTGAACCTCGATTTTGTTAAAAATCGTAGTAAATTTTATATGTTCTCTGGCGCAGTTATTGCGTTTGGAATTTTCTCTATGTTTACCAAAGGATTTACCTTAGGGGTAGATTTTAAAGGTGGATGGAGCTATATTGTACAAGTAGAAAAGCCAATGGGTAATGATGAATTACGC
>VEQB01000176.1 GCA_018883485.1 Bacteroidota bacterium | reverse complement strand
TTCCAAAGGCGTTCAGGTATTTGCAAATACAAATGTTAATAGCATTGATGAAGAAAACCTAAAGGTGCTAGTTAATTGCGACCAAATAACTTTTAAAGCACAACAGATTTTTCTTTGCACCAACGCTTTTACCAAACAGTTTTTGCCACAAGAAGACATACAACCTGGTAGAGGTCAAGTGTTGGTTACCAAACCCAAAGCAAACCTAAAAGTAAAAGGCATCTTTAGTTTTGATGAAGGCTACTTCTACTTTAGAAACATACATGAACGCATTATTTTTGGTGGAGGAAGAAATCTAGATTTTGTTGGCGAAACCACTACTGATTTTGGTTCAAACCAAACCATTTTAAACAAGTTAAACCAACACTTACAAGAAACCATTCTTTACCAAACCCCTTTTGAAATAGACTATCATTGGAGTGGCATTATGGCTTTTGGGGGTAACAAACAACCTTTGGTAAAAAAAGTGAGCGAGCGCATTTATGTAGGCGCCCGACTCAATGGCATGGGAGTTGCAATTGGTAGCAAAGTGGCACAACAGCTGCTTACTCTTCTTCGGCAGCATTCTTAAGTTTCATGAGCAAAGTGTAAGAACCATTTTCGGCAACTTCTTTATCTCTCCAACTAGTTGGAACTTCTAATATCTCAACTTTATTTTCATTACTTATTCCAATCTTAACTTCTTGCATAGAAAATGCCTCGCCCGCTTTTAAGAAAATGTAATGCTTACCCTCAAACTGTTGCACACAAGCCAAAGGAATTGCCCATACCTCCTTTTTTTGTTGATTTATTTCGGCATTCATAAAAGTTCCAGGTACTAGTTTATTATCATAAGAATCGAAATGACAATGCACATTAATGCTATGATCTTCGAGCACTTCTTTACCAATTAAAATGATTTCACAAGGATACCTTTTACTTGGATTAGAATTAGTGTAGGCAGTTACTTTCTGACCCAAGGCTAAGGCATTGATATCTTTTTCGAAAACATTTAAACTAAGGTGAATATCTTCTGGATTAACCAATTCGAAAAGCACCTCGGTTGGTGAAACATATTTTCCTGTATTTACATTTACTCTGCCCACAAAACCATCTATAGGCGCACGCAAGGGAATGGTTCCAGAAATATTGTTTTCATTAAGCTTTGTGGCATCTATACCAATTAAACGCAATTGTTCTGATAACGACTTTAACATTACTCTTTCTGAAGTATAAGCAGCACTTGTTTGGTGCAAAACTTTATCGCTAACGGCTTTAGAAGCATTAAGTTCTAACTGCCTTGCATATTCTTCTTTTAAAAGGGCTACTTTAGAAAAGGTGCTCAAATAATTTTGCTGCAAATCAATAAACTTTGGGTCTTCTATTAAAGCAATTACCTCGCCTTTGTTAAAGTGCATACCTGGCAATAATTTGGTATATTTTAAGTAGCCTCCTAAAGGCAAACTTAATGAGTACATATTTTGCGGGGGCACATCTATTTTACCATTTACCTTTATAATTTGCGTAAGAGAGATTTGCTCAAACTTTGCTAAAGTTAATTTGGCATAAGCTGTTTGGGTTGAATCTAATGCTACCAATGCAGTGGCTTCCTCTTTTAAGGCCGTATCGGCAGTTTTTTCTTCTGAATTAGCGCATGCGTTTAACCCTAAAATAGCGATGGCTAAAAGTGCATTTATATTTAACTTGAAGTTCATTTTATTTAAATTTTTGAAGTTGAATGATGGTGGAATTGTACTCTTGTACCTCATTAAGGTAACGTATTTGTGTTTGCAAGGCTTGAGTAGACAAGAGCATCCATTCTAAGTAATTAATTTGTCCATTTTCTAATTGTTTAAAAGCATTCTCTCTTACCAACACAGCTTGGGGTAAGATATTTTCTTTGTAGTAAGTTATCCAAGAAAGTTGCCTTTTTTGTTTTTGTACCAATTGGGTAAACTCTTGTTGCAGCTGCACTTTACTGTATAATATTTCCTTTTCTGTAACCTGCATTTCAATTTTACTTGCTTGAACCAAACTCTGGTTTGAACCAAAAAATAAAGGCAATCCAATTCCAGCTTGAAAAGATTGAAAGCGTTTACTTGGCGCATAATAAATATCGTCATTTCCAATTCCGGTAATAGACATATTGGTATAACCTAAGTTTAAAGAAGGCAATAAACGAGATTTTTCGTAACCCAATTTTCGCTCACTTATTCTTTGCTGTTGTAGCAATATGAGCAATCCAGGATGCTGATGACTTAGGCTATCTTGTAACACAAAAGGTAGTTGTAAATCATCTTTAGGTTCAAGCAAGGTATCTGAATTGGTAAGCAGTTGCAGGCGCAATTGATAAATCATTTTATCATTGAGTAAATTATTTAATTGGTTCAAGGCATCTCCTTTGGCTTGGGCTATAGATGCCTTTTCTAGAGCGTCTGATTCGCCTACCTTAAAGCGTAGCTCTGCTAAGTTTAACAGCTTAGTCATATCTGCATCCATTTGCTTTAACATTTGCTCCATCATTTGAATACGAAGCAAGCTTGTGAAGGTAAGTTGGAGTTCTGCTAACAAATCTTTTTCACTCAATTGTTCTTGTGCTTTTGTTAATAGCCATTCTTCTTTATAAACCTGCTTTTGCCTGCTGTAAACTGTTGGAAAAGCAAAGCTTTGGGTAATAGAAATGCGGCTATCTGAGTAAGCACTGTTAAATTGCCCTTGCTCATAATTTAAATTTGCTTGAGGAATAGCATAAGCACTTGAACTTATTTTTTTGGCATAGGTAGATCTCAGCTTAGCAGCATCTAACTTTTGATTTTGGTTCAACAATAAACTACTTGCTTCTTTTAAGCTAATCACTTTTTGGGCTTGCGCAACCTGACCCGAAAAGGCAAATACAACTAAGAAAAGCATGCTAAGTTTAGAAACTTTTTTAATAGAAATATTCTCGAATAAAAGGTAAAGAATAGGCAACACAAATAAGGTTAAGAAGGTAGCTATTAACAAGCCACCAATAACCACGGTGGCCAGCGGGCGTTGCACTTCTGCTCCAGCGCCATTGCTTAAAGCCATAGGAAGAAAACCCAAGGAAGCTACAGCGGCGGTCATTAAAACAGGCCTTAACCTTAAAGAGGCACCTTTTACAACCGCATCCAAGAGGCTTTCGTTATTTGAAGCTCTTTGACGATTAAACTCTGTTAATAAAACTATTCCATTTAACACAGCAACTCCAAATAAGGCAATAAAACCAATACCTGCAGAAATACTAAAAGGCATATCTCTTAAAACTAATGCAAATACACCACCCATAGCAGATAAGGGAATTGCGCTGTAAATTAAGAGTCCTTGCTTTACAGAATGAAAGGCAAAAAACAGTAAAACAAAAATTAACAAAAGAGAAATTGGTACAGCAAAAGCTAGCCTAGATTTAGCTTCCACCAAATTTTGGAAGGAGCCGCTATAAACTATGTTATAACCAGGCGGTAGTTTAAGCTTAGAACTGATTTCTTGTTTCAGATCGCCCACCACACTTTGCACATCTCTGCCTCTTACATTAAAGCCAACAATCATACGTCTGCGTGCCTCCTCTCTTTGAATTTGATTAATGCCATTTACCAATTCAACCTTAGCAATTTGATGCAAAGGAATAAAAGAACCTTGGCTGGTAGGTACTAATAAATTAGCAATATCAGCTTCTGTTTTTCTATCTTGTTCATTTAGGCGAACCACCAATTCAAATCTGCGTTCTGCTTCATAAATCATACCTACAGATTTGCCTGCAAAAGCAGCATTCACAATAGCATTCACCTCCTCCACTTGCAAACCATATTGCGCTAAAACATCTCGCTTGTATGTAACTAAAACCTGAGGCATACCCAAAATGCTCTCAATATAAATATCTTTAGCACCCTCAATAGGATGTATTATCTCACCAAGGCGCTTACCTAATGCTGCCAAAGTATCTAAATTCTCTCCAAATATTTTACATACTACATCTTGTTTAGCGCCCGTCATTAATTCGTTAAAGCGCATTTGAACTGGATATTGAAAACCAAAACTTACGCCAGGGATGGCTTGTAAGGCAGCACTCATTTTTTCGGCCAACTCAGGAAAAGTTTCAGCGCTCGTCCATTCTTGTTTATCTTTAAGAATTATCATCATATCCATGGCTTCCATTGGCATTGGGTCTGTTGGAATTTCGCCACTTCCAATTTTTGTAACTACCTTAATCACTTCAGGGAAATCTCTTTTTAACAGGCCCGCTGCTTGCTGTGCGGCGCTTATACTAACTTTAAGATTACTGCCAGTTAATATGCGTGTTTCCACCGCAAAATCGCCTTCTTCTAAAGATGGAATAAATTCTCCGCCCAAGCGCGTTAATAAAAATATTGACAATACAAACAACCCAACTACCACCCCTAAAATTACCTTTTTAAGCTGAAAGGCCATTCGTAATTTTTGCTGGTACCAATTTTCTATTTTAAGCATAAACCTATCGGCAAAATTTGGCGCATGAGAAATATTTCTAAGAAATAAAGCACTCATCATGGGCACATAAGTTAAAGACAACACGAAGGCACCAATTAAGGCAAAGGCAACAGTTTGTGCCATGGGTTTAAACATCTTACCTTCTATACCTTGAAGACTAAAAATAGGTAAGTAAACAATTAAAATAATGAGCTGCCCAAAAACTGCTGCGTTCATCATTTTTCCAGAAGTTTGTGCAACCTCTTCATCCATTTTTGGCTTACTTAACACTTGACCATTGTTTAACTTAAAATGATGACTTAAGCCATGCATTACCGCTTCCACAATTATTACAGCGCCATCTACAATTAGGCCAAAATCTAAGGCCCCCAAACTCATTAAATTGCCACTTACGCCAAAGAGGTTCATAAGAATAACAGCAAATAACATTGCGAGAGGAATAACAGATGCCACAATAAAACCAGCACGCAAATTGCCTAAGAATAAAACCAGCACAAACACCACAATTAATGCGCCCTCTAATAAATTGTTACGCACTGTGCTTATGGCATTGTTTACCATTTTGGTTCTATCTAAAAAGGCCTCCAATTCTACTCCCTCAGGCAAGGTTTTCTTTATTTCTTCTACCTTATCTTTAACCGCCGCTATTACCTCATTGCTATTGGCTCCTTTAAGCATCATTAAAACAGCGCCAGCCACTTCTTGCTCATCGTTATAAACCATTGCTCCGTAACGTGTGGCATGCCCTACCCTAATTTCTGCAATATCTTTTATAAGCAATGGTGTTCCGTTTTCATTTTGCTTAATGGCAATTTTCTTTAAGTCTTCTAAGTTTTGAACCAAGCCCTCTGTTCTAATATAAAGCACGTTTGAGCCCTTTTCAATATAAGCACCACCTTCATTTTGGTTGTTGCGTTCTAAGGCCTCATATACTTGTTTAAGACTAATACCA
>VEQB01000175.1 GCA_018883485.1 Bacteroidota bacterium | reverse complement strand
ATTGTATAGAGTGATATACAGATGCTGTTAAAGCATTAGGCCGCCTTCCTCCCAACCAAGGCTCTGTAAAAGAAGCAGAATAGGATTGAAAAAAACTTCCATTGGTTTGCGCCCTTAATGATACTCGCTGCCCATCGCCCGAAGGAATTGGGTTCCAATATTTAGACTGGGTTGCTTTTCTCAAAGAAAAATTATTTAATGTTAATCCCAAGGTACCTACTATAAAACCGGCTCCCCAACCACCACTTAATTCTATTTGGTCGTTAGCCCTCTCTTCTACTATATATTCTATATCTACCGTTCCTGTTTGTGGGTTAGGAACAGGATTTACATTTAAAGCCTCTGGATTAAAATACCCAATTTGCGCCAACTCCCTTATGGAGCGCGTGATATCAGTCTTACTAAACAATTGTCCGGGCTTGGTTCTTAACTCACGCAAAACCACATGATCGCTGGTTTTAGAATTACCTCTTACGGTAACCTTATTAATAAAGGCTTGCGAGCCCTCCATAATTCTAACTTCTAAGTCTATAGAATCATTTTCAACTAACACCTCAACTGGCTCTATCCTAAAAAACAAGTAACCATCATCCATGTATAGTGTAGAAATATCGTTGCCATCTGGACTACCATTTAACCTTGCATCTAAAATGGATTGATCAAACACATCGCCGCTTTTAATGCGCAACACCCTATTTAAGGTATCTGCCGAGTACTTGGTATTGCCTACATAAGAGATATTTCTAAAGTAATACTTGTTTCCTTCAAACACATTTAACTTTATACAAATACCTTTTTCATCTCGCCAAATACTATCCGAAATAATGGTAGCATCTCTGTAGCCTAAACTTAAATACTTGGCAATAAATGCTAGTTTATCTTCTTGGTACTTATCTTCAATAAACTTAGATTTTATAAAGAAATAACGCTTAGGCTTAGTGTCTTTCATAGCCTTAAGCAATTTAACAGCCTCTATTTCTTTATTGCCATTTACTATTATTTTAGAAATAACAACTTTAGGCCCCTTATTAACATTAATTCTTAACTTAACTGTGTTACGCTTATCATCTGGTATTTGCTCAAATGTTGCATAAGCATCCAAATGTCCTTTTTCTTCATAGTACCTTTTTATTTCTCTGTTGGTGCTATTGAGCACATTCTCTGTAATAATTTGCCCCGTTTTTAAGGTAAGCTGCTCGCGTAACTCTTCGGCCTTTCCTTTCTTTAATCCTTTAATGGTAAAAGTAGTTAAACGTGGCTTCTCTCTTAAATGCAACTCAATCCAAATATTATCGCCCTCTATTTTGCTAATTATAACTTTCACATCGTCAAATAGCTTTTGTTTCCAAAGGTTACTAATGGCTTTAGAAATATCTTCCGATGGAATTCTAATTTTCTGCCCAATGGTTAAGCCACTAATTACCGCCAACACACTTTTATCATAGTACTCGGTGCCTTTAACATCAATACCAGCAACAATGTATTGCTTAGGATTGTTAAAATTGAGCTCAAAATATTTGGTAGTATCTCCAGCAGTTGTTGATTGAGCATTAGCAAAGAGCCCACATAAACAGAAAAACGTTAAAACAAAAAACCTCATTTCTTTCATGCAGTGCTACTTATTTGCTCACTAGTTTTGCCAAACCTTCTTTCGCGTTGTTGATAATCTAAAATTGCCTGAAACAAATCTTCTTCGGTAAAGTCTGGCCACAATTTATCGCAGAAGTACAATTCACTGTAAGCGATTTCCCATAACAAAAAGTTACTAATTCTTTTTTCGCCACTGGTTCTTATCAATAATTCTGGGTGAGGCCACTGGTGGGTAGACAATTCTTTGTCAATAATTTTATCTGTAATTTCACTAGGTTCAAGCAGACCCTCTTTTACTTTGCCAGCTATATTTTTTACGGCTTGAACCAAGTCCCATTTTGCACTATAACTTAGTGCTAAAACCAAGTCCATTCTATTATTTGCAGCTGTGGCTTCCATAGTAGCATGCAATTGCTTTTGGCATTTCACCGGTAAATCTGCATGGTTTCCAATAAACGACAAGCGAATGTCATTTTTCATTAAGGTAGGCAACTCTTTGCGCATGGTATCTACTAATAGTTCCATAAGGGCGCGCACTTCAATAGCTGGCCGACTCCAATTTTCTGTAGAAAAGGCATACAAGGTAAGGTGCTTAATACCCAATTTTGCGCAAGATTCTGTAATGGTTTTAACAGTGCCAACCCCATTATGGTGCCCAAAAATTCTCAACTTACCTTTCCCTTTTGCCCAACGGCCATTCCCATCCATAATAATGGCAATATGTTTGGGCAATTTGGTGGCGTCTATCTTTTCCTTCAAACTCATCTTTTCACTTAACTTAGGGGTGTGCGAATTTAATAAAATCTAGCACACTTTATCTTGGTATGCAAACGCATTGAAACCGAAACGGTAGCGCACATATACCAATCTTTTTGTTCTGGGCTGCCACGCTTGTAATTTTTTGAATACTGTGGCGTACCGTAAATTTCTATGGATCTATCTGTAAGCGTTGCCCCAATTAATCCACCATCGTTAAACCTTGCATTTACATCTGGGTAAACCGTACTAACATCGTCTAGGTAATCAGTAAATGTTTTTCTAAAGCCAAACTGCCCCTCTAGGGCAAACTTATTACTTAGCATCCACTTGGCTCCCAAACCAAAAGGCACAGCCAATGAGAACTTATTATATACAATTCCTTCGGTTTGGTAATCTGCAAGCTCATATACTTTACCATCTAATATCGCTTGTGGCTTGAACCTAAAACCTGCAATACCTGCATAAATAAAAGTGGTAAACTTTTTATGTAAAATGTAAGGCCCATACTTAGAATAATTAAACTCCATAAGCACTGCCCCTTCGGTAATTGGACTAAAAAAACTCAGGTTTCTGTTCTTATTAAAATCAAAGTTTTTATCGCTTCCCGAAACCATGTATTGGTTCAACTCGGTTTTTAATGCCCAAGTATGGTTTAAATTTAACCTAAAAAAAATACCGCCACATGGGTTTGTTTCTTTAAACTTTATGGTTGGACTCAAATCTCCCCAATAATTGCACGCACCGGCTTGTATTCCTAATTCTACGCGCTGCGCTAGGCCAATATTAGCAAGCAATAGCATGATAAGGAATTGGAATACATTTTTTCTCATTTAATTAGAAAGTAGGGCAGCCCTGACCTCTAAATCTGATGGTATAGGAAAGGGTGATACCGGCCATAAAATACATGTCGGTTTTATTTAAGCTTCTATCACTTTTTTTGAAGCCCTCTTCAAAAACAAAATTTTCTGTTAAAGGATTAAGATTAGGGTCGTTAACAGGATCGCGCTCCCAGCTTCTATCAGAAAGTAAAACTGCTGTTCTGCCTGAGGCCCCAAAAACAATCTGATGATCGCCATAAACGCCACCTACATCATCTAAATAATTGGTAGTAGTTAAACGCAAACCTGCCTCAAAACCAAGAAAGAAATCGTCGCCAATTTTTTGCCTAAACCCAAAACCAATAGGAATACACAAACGGGTGAGCGAATACTTCTTTTGATCATTGTAGGCTGTAGACCCCTGACCTTCTGTGCCTAAGGGCTGCAATTCTATAGTTTTACCTTCAAAAGTGGTTTTGGGATTAAAATGAAAGATACCAATACCACCAAATACGTAAGGCACAAATGGACGAGCTTGGTAACTGTTTAAATCTACAGGCAAAATATTGTATTCAAAATGCATAGAAGCCTCATAAATATCTGAGTAGAAGTTTAAGTTTCTAAAATAGTTAAATTTAAAGTCTTCTACACCATTGTAGGTACGGGTAACACTTTCAAAGTTTTTATCATCGCCAGATACCCGGCCATACCCAATAAACCCTTTCATAGAAAATTTAGGCCTAAAATTATACCTCCCAAAAATGGAAGCAGAGAAATGGGTTTCCTTCATTACAAAGGTTTCATTACTTAAATCTCCCAAATAATTGGAGGCACCGAGCATTAAACCAACCTCCACTTGCTGGGCCTGAACTTGGAAACTTAGTAGAATTACCAAGCATAAAATCAACTTACCTTTCAACTTGCGCATAAAAGCAAAAATACTGAAAAACATCAAATCACAAAGACTAACGACAGGAAAGTTTAAAATGTTGCCAAATTGGCCTCAAACTCTGAAATTTCGGTTATCGTAACCCCACAATAATTTTTCGCGTAGGGTTTGGAGGTAATTATCGCCTCCAAAGCGCACCAAACTAAGCTGTATATTGGCTTTCTTAATGGCCAGTTGGGTATTGTTATCAATACTTTCTGAGCGCGAATCGAGGGTTACTAAAAAACTACTGCTCCTACCTTCAATCTCAAAAGAAATGACGTTTTGGTCGGATACAATTATAGGCCTTACATTTAGATTATGCGGGGCAATTGGGGTAATTACCAAGCTTTGTGAAGAAGGATACAAAATTGGACCTCCACAACTTAAATTATAGCCTGTAGAACCTGTTGGCGTAGAAATAATTAAACCATCGCTCCAATAAGAATTTAAAAACTCGCCATTGATATAAGTATGAATCGTAATCATACTAGAACTATCTTTTTTATGGAGTACAAAATCATTGAGCGCATATTTTACCCCTCCAAATAAAGATTTATTTGAGGCTAGCTCTAATAATGTGCGCTTATCAAAAGTATAATGCCCTTTTTCTAAATCGCTTAACATTTGCGCGGCATTTTGGGCTTGCACGCCAGCTAAAAACCCTAACCTACCAGTATTTATGCCAATTACGGGCACTTGGTGTTCAAGCATTATTTCTAGGCTATTTAGAATGGTACCATCTCCCCCAATGCTAATTAAGAAATCAAAATTACCAGCTACAAACTCTTTGTGGTTATTAAATAGCTTGGTGTTAGCGGGTAGGTTCAAGCCGTTTCTAAGACAATCATCAAAGTATTTGCGATAAACACTAAATTCAATTTTTCTTTGGGCAAGCGCTGCAAAAAAAGATTCTATTTCAACAAATCTTTCGTCTTTAAAATATTTTCCAAAAATGGCCAGGCGCATAACGATACGGTCATGCGGTGGATTACCAATGAGTATCCACGTGAAGTAAAAGGGGCAAAGCCAGGCTGGATGGATGAATATCTTGAGAATTGGGAGCTACTGACTTGAACAGACGATTTGCTCTATGCGCCTGCATAATTCTTGTTTTAAGTTTAATCCCAACTGCAAGTGCATCCACAAAAACAAATAGAGCTTTAGCTTTAGCAACCTCTGGTTGCCAAAGAGGAGGCTTTGATAATTACAAATATGGAGACTTAGCAAAAATAATAATCAGTAATGGTATGCAGCATCGTAGCAATTTAGAACTTGGTGATGATTTCGAGATTACTCAAATCACTTTGGATTCCATAGACCACATTGAGC
>VEQB01000174.1 GCA_018883485.1 Bacteroidota bacterium | reverse complement strand
GTTTAAGATCGAGTGTTTGTATTTTATCAATTACTAAATTTGTATTGTCTATTGCCTGAGGTATATCTGCAAACAAGGTAGACATTTGCTCAGTTGTTTTAAAAAAGAACTGATCATTATAAAAAGCAAAACGTTTACCTTTCACAGAAACATCATCATCAGAATCTTTAACGGTTGGCGTGCTTTGTTTTTCTCCCGTATTAATGCAAAGTAAAATGTCGTGGGCATTGGCATCTTTTTGATCTACATAATGCGAATCATTAGAGGCTATGATGGGTACATTGTATTTGGCAGCAAAACGCACCAATACTTCATTCACCTTGTTTTGGTCTGGAATATCGTGGCGTTGCAGCTCAATAAAATAATCTTCGCCAAATAAATCTAACCACCATTTAAATTCCTTTTCACCTTCTTCTTCTCCTTTTTTTAGAATTATTTTCGGTACAGAGGCTCCTAAGCAACAAGTGGTGGCAATAATTCCTTTATGGTATTGAAGTATAAGCTCTTTATCTATTCGCGGGTATTTAGAATACATTCCTTCAATGTATCCCAGCGAACATAGTTTAATGAGGTTGTGGTATCCCTCCTCATTTTTGGCAAGCATGAGTTGGTGGTAACGAATATCTTTATCTTCTTTGGTAAATGATTTTTTGTGACGGTTTTCCACTACATAAAATTCGCAACCCACAATTGGTTTAACTTTTAAGGAACCATCTTCATTATTATGTTTGTAAGCTTCGGCCACAAATTCAAATGCGCCAAACATATTGCCATGATCGGTAATAGCCAAAGCGGGCATATTATCAGAAATAGCTTTTTTATAAAGTTTACCAATTTCTGCAGCACCATCTAAAAGTGAGAATTGGGTATGAACGTGTAAGTGTGAAAATTTCATGATTGAATGTAAGCGAATGTAGTTTTTCAATCACGCATATTTATACATGTTGAAAAATGTCGACTTTTGTGAATTACAAATTTACTTTTCTAAATTTTTAAACTTATTACGCTTATACTCATCTAACAAGTTATGAAAAAAATAGGATTACTTTTATGGTTTGGTTTGAACCTATTCGCAAGTCAAGCACAAAATCTGTACTTTCCTCCCTTAACAGGAAATTCTTGGGATACTACTTCTGCTAGTAGTTTGGGCTGGTGTGTTCAAAAAGCAGATTCGCTATTTACATTTTTGGGTCAAACCAATACCAAATCATTTATGGTTTTAAAGGATGGAAAAATAGTATTTGAGAAATATTTCGAAGGATTTGAAAGAGATAGTTTTTGGTATTGGGCTTCTGCTGGTAAAACCTTAACAGCTATGGTAGTGGGGATTGCCCAAGAGCAAGGTTTTTTAAACATAAATGATAGTAGCTCTAAATATTTAGGAAACGGTTGGACAAGCTTAAGTGTTGCACAAGAAAGTAAAATTAAGGTGTGGCATCAACTTACCATGACAAGCGGCTTGGATGATGGCCCAAGTATTAATAAAGATTGCACTGCAGATACTTGTTTGCAATATAAAGCCGAGGCAGGAACGCGCTGGGCTTACCACAATGCGCCTTATACATTATTAGATAAAGTTGTGGCAAATGCTACCGGTAAAAGTTATCAGCAATATTTTAATGAGGTTATTCGTAATAAAACAGGTATTAATGGGCTTTGGCTAAAGATGGATTATAACAATGTTTTTTTTAGTAATACACGCAGCATGGCTAGGTATGGTTTGTTATTGTTGAACCAAGGGAAGTGGGCTCAAACCCAAGTCTTAGCAGATACTGCTTACTTTAGAGCCATGACCCATACTTCACAGGGATTAAATGCTGGCTATGGCTATTTAACTTGGTTAAATGGTACAAGTAATTTTATGTTACCAGGTAGTCAGATTGTTTTTCCTGGAATGCTGGCGCCCGATGCACCCACAGATATGTACGCCGCCTTGGGCAAAAACGGACAATTATTAATGGTAGTTCCTTCTCAAAAACTGGTAGTGGTTAGGATGGGAAATGATCCATCGGATTTTGGTTTGGTTCCTGTAACTTATGCTAATGAGGTTTGGGCTTATTTAAAAGAAGTAATTTGTGAGGGCAGTAATGGATTGCAAGCGCAAGATTTGGGTTCAAGCATAAAATTGTACCCCAACCCAGGAAGCCAATATTTGCAAGTTGAGTTACCTGCTCAACTTAAGGAAGTAGAATTAAGTTTATATGACATGAATGGGTGTTTAGTGATTCGGAGTAAAGAAAGTAACCTGGGCACAGAGAATTTGCAAAATGGTGTTTATGTATTAGAAGTTGTTTGGGAAGGTGGGAGAAAAAATTTACTTTGGGTAAAAAAGTAAAGAAGAAAATTTGAAAAACATAAAATATGACTATATTTGTCATGTTATTTAGTGTCAATCATGAAACAACTTCTTAAATCGGCCAGAGAAAAAAAGGGGCTATTATCCAGAGAGCTTGCGCAAACGTTAGGTATAGAGCAGGCCTTGGTTAGCAAGTTTGAAACAGGTGCACGTAAGCCAACTAAAGCTCAAGTAATTAAACTTGCACAAATTTTGGATTTGCCCATTCAAACCTTAATGGTGGCTTGGCTTAAAGAGAAAATCATTTACGAATTAGCAGATGAAGCATTTGCTTTGGATGCCTTAAAGGCAGCAGAGGCAGAAATTAAAATAAGTAAGGTGCCAAATAAGCAATTGGCTGTTTCTAAAGATTTAGCAATTATTCTTAAAGAAATAGATAAACTCAAAAACCAATTGGATGCCATTAGGCAATTTGATAGCTATAGAATTGCACAAGCTTTAGAGTTAGAATACACTTTTGAAAGCAACAGAATAGAAGGTAATACATTAACCTTAAAAGAAACGGATTTGGTAATTAATGAAGGCTTAACTATTAGTGGCAAATCTATGCGAGAGCATCTGGAGGCCATCAATCATAAAGATGCCATTTCTTATATGAAACAATTAGCAGAGAGCAATACCTTATTATTAGAAAGAGAAGTTTTAGGAATACACCAATTGGTACTGCGCGGGATAGACGATGCTCATGCAGGGAAGTACAGAAATGTTCAGGTTATGATTAAAGGTAGCAAGCATATGCCGCCTGCACCTTATTTAGTAGCTAAGCAAATGGAAGATTATTTTATTTGGTACCAAACCCATAAGGCAAAACTACATCCAGTGGTGTTAGCTGCAGAAATGCACGAAAGGTTAGTTACCATACATCCATTTATTGATGGAAACGGCAGAACCTCTAGGTTGGTTATGAACCTGCTTTTATTGCAAAAAGGGTATGTAATAGCCAATATAAAGGGAGATGCAAAAAGCAGGTTAGCTTACTATTCTGCTTTAGAAGAAGCCCAATCTAATAGTAATAAAGAACATTTTTTACAGTTGGTAGCCTCCTACGAATTGCAGGCTTTAGAGCGATATTTAAAGGTGTTAAGTTGATGTTTTAGGGATATTTTGGGATATATTTTTTCAGACAATTTTTTTAATAGAACCTTCAAGTAAAAATATTCGTCTGAAAAACAGATTGTTGAATCTTATTTTTTTTTTTTTGAGGTAATTTGATTTTTATGAGTAAACTTTGATTAGATGAAAAAATTTATACTAATCATATTTTTTATCTCATTGTCCGTTTTTAATTATGGGCAAAAGCATGAATTGCGATTTCAAGCAGGTGCTGGTTTGAATAGCTTAGTTACTAAGGCAACTACAAGCAATGAAGGGTCTTATCATTATTATTATGGGATAGCTCTTAGAAGACAAATCCTAAAAAATATAAGTGGGGAAATCGGACTTCAATTGAATTATCGCAAGCAAAACACATTTACCTGTAGGTATTATGATAAAATGTACAAGGAGGAGATTTTTTTTGAGTGTGATTTTTCTCAAAAGGAATTTTCATTTCCTCTTGCTGTAAGTTATTCTATAAAAAAGTTTGAGATTGATTTATTATGCAATTTTAAATATTTATATAGTTCAAATTTAAATATGAAACCTGTGGGTTTTTATACTACATTAGAAGATGACATTAATGCTAAATATTCTACTAAGGATAATACAACAAGATCTCAATTTACCCCCTTTAATTATGCTATAGGTTTTAGGTTAGGTTTTAATTTGGTAAAAAATTTAGCAATACAATATCGTTTTACTTATGATTTGGAAGTAAATCCTAGATATTCCTACATTACTAAATACAATACCATCTATAATTCTATTGGATTGAGTTACGGTATTTTACTTAAAGAAAGGTAAAATATAAATTATGAAATACATTAAGTTTTTACTTGCTTTATTTTTGATTAATTGTATTAATCCTTGTTTCTCACAAAATGAAGGAAAAAGTGAGTTTAAATTTAGATTAGGATTTTCTAATACCGCAAATAATCCTACTATCTGGAAGTTTTATGAAAGTGGATTGCATACGAGAATAAACAGTTTGTACTTTGGTTTTAGTTATTCCATTCCTATTAATGAGAAAACCTCAATTATGTTAGGGACTTCGTTAACAAATAAAGGGTTTAAAACCTCTGCAATAGGAAAATACCCTGATTATGAGTATGAGTTAAGTTATCGATTTGATTTGAACTATTTAGAAATTCCCTTGACCTTTATTTATAAAACAAAGTATTGTGATTTAAATATTGGAGTAAATTATTCCTATTTGGCAAGAGCATGTTGGAATTCGTATTTATATGAATCTTTTAAAAATGGTAAGACTACTGAATATGTTTATAATTCTGAAATTACCGATTTAATGAAAAGAAATGATTGGGGAATTCATTTAGGCTTTTCAAAAAAGGTAACCCCATTTTTGGGTGTTGAACTAATACTACAAGAGAATTTTATTGAACCTTATCGGAATACTCACGAGATTGCAAAGCAACAGACCATTTTTGTTGGTTTACAGTATTATATTTATTGAATCGAATTTGTAAATGATTTTTGCTGTTAGTTTGTTAAATTTCTTTGTTGTTTAAGGGTTAATCAATTATTTTTGTTTGTTATAAAAAACAAACGAAAAAATGAGATTAGTTTTTGCCGACATTACTTTAACTAATAGCGAAGACATCGTTTTGGTCAAAAGGAAACTTATTGGCCAATAGGAAATTAAGCTAATTGCTATGAACATGCTGGTAAACGCAGGTTCTTATAATCTTTGCATAAATGAAGACACATCCATCCTCAGAGTCAGTAATTAGTTGTTAATCCAAATCACCCCTTTTATGCTCAGATGAAGTTGAAGTAGTAAAAAAGTTGATGAAGTTTTAAATTTGGAAATCTCATTTTTTTTTGTTTTATATTCAATTTGCTATGGATGTGGTCCCTTGATGTAGTATTTTTTTACTTTAATTTATTTTATTTTTATGTCTTACACATTTGTGAATCCATATAATGGATTCGGCGAGATGCACAATGAGTGCATGGATTATGT
>VEQB01000173.1 GCA_018883485.1 Bacteroidota bacterium | reverse complement strand
CCGCAGTTCTGGCTAGTATTTATACTTATGCTTTTAGCTATTTTTAGGCAAAGCTTGGTTCAAACCGAAAGAACTAAATTTTGGAAAATAAGTACATGGATATTACTATTGGCCTGCTTTGCCAACTTGTTTTTAGTGGGAAGAACTGCCATAGCTGGGGCAGTTAACCATAGCAGAACCCAAGAAGAAGTATTGCAAAAACTAAAAAATGAGGCTACTAAATATGAAGTATTTCATGGCTGGACACTCACCTTTCGCAACAGATTGGGAGCTGCAGGAATAGATACCAGCAAACTTGTTTACATACCAGATACCGATAGCACTTCGGTATTAATTCCAAACTCTTTAAGTGCAAGGTATAGACCCAAAAGCAAGTAAGCCTTACTTAAAAAATTAATGAGATGTGCTTAAAACGGTTAAGCATTCGGGTATTTTTTCTATTTTCGACCCAACTAAGTAAATATGTATGGCAACGGAAAGAATATTAATTATAGGATCAAACGGACAAATAGGTTTAGAATTGGCAGAGGCATTGCGTAAAAATTACGGTTCGGAAAATGTAATATGTAGCGATGTTAGAAAGATTGAAAACCAACTAGAGCCATTTGAAACCTTAGATATTCTTGACCAAAACAACCTGCACCAAATTGTAAAGAAGTACCATATTACCCAAGTGTATTTATTGGCTGCTTTGCTAAGTGCTACGGCAGAAAAAAACCCAAAGTTTGCTTGGGACCTAAACATGAATGGCCTTTTTAATGTATTAGATATGGCTAAAGAAGGGCTTATTAAAAAAGTATATTGGCCAAGTAGTATTGCAGTTTTTGGGCCCACTACACCTAGTGTTTTAACGCCACAGTACACTGTAATGGAGCCCAATACCATTTATGGTATTAGCAAGCAAGCAGGCGAAAGATATTGCGAATACTACCACCAAAAATATGGTGTAGATGTACGCAGCATTCGCTACCCTGGCCTCATTGGCTGGAAGAGTGCACCAGGCGGTGGCACCACAGATTATGCAGTACACATTTACCACGAAGCATTAAAACAACAAAGTTATGAGTGCTTTTTAAGTGCCAAAACCACATTGCCTATGATGTATATGGAAGATGCCATACGCGCTACGCTAAGTATTATGGAAGCACCTGCAGATCAAGTAAAAATTAGAAGTTCTTACAATGTTGCAGGCATTAGTTTTAATCCAGAAGAAATTGCAGACAGCATACGCAAGCATATTCCTAACTTTAGTATAAGCTATAAACCAGACTTTAGGCAAACTATTGCCGATAGTTGGCCACAAAGCATTAACGATGCAGAAGCCCGCGAACATTGGGGCTGGAAACCCAACTATGATTTGGATAAGATGACTCAAGTGATGTTAGAGAATTTGAGTTCCCCAATGGAAGGGGGTTAAGGGGAAGATTTAAAGCTGTTGGCTGTTAGCCCTTAGCTGTTAGCTGTTTCATTTGTATGCAGGTCATAGTTTGTGCTTCTACCTCCTAGTATGCTTTTTACCAATATTCCTTTTTCAATCAAATCTTGAATATCGCGCAAAGCAGTGTCCTGCGAACATTTTGCAATCTTAGCCCACTTTGTAGTATTTAAAACTCCTTCAAAATTTTCCATCAACATATTCAGGATTTTTCTTTGTCTGTCATTTATGTTAACCCCTGCATGTTTTAACCAGAAAGAGTGTTTATGTATTATTTTCTCAAGAAGCATTTCTGAATTCTCAATAGAATGTAACAAACAATTCAAAAACCATTCGAGCCAACTTGTAATGTCTAAACCACTCTTTTGAGTTTTTTCCAATATGTTATGGTATGAATTTCGCTCTTTTCTAATTTGTGTCGACATGCTATAAAATCTGTATGATTGTTCATCAGAACGAGCCAATAACATATCACTAAGTGCTCTTGAAATTCTACCATTTCCATCTTCAAAAGGGTGAAGTGTTACAAACCATAGGTGCGCAATTGCTGATTTAAGCACCAAATCAGTATTTTGATCCAAATTAAACCAATCGAAAAAAATTCGCATTTCATTTTCAAGTTGAGCCGCTGCTGGTGCTTGAAAATGAACTTTTTCTTTTCCCAAAGCTCCAGATACAACCTGCATTGGTCCAGTTGAATCGTTGCGCCAGTTTCTAGCAATAATTTTGTACATTCCACTTTGTGCAGTAGGAAAAAGAGCCGCATGCCAAGAAAATAGGCGTTCTTTATTTAGTTCTTTGTCATAGTGCTTGGTTGCATCAACCATCAAATCAACAATACCATCAACATTACGTTCCGAAAATACCAGTCCTGATAAGTCTAATCCCAATCTTCTTGCTATCGACGACCTTACTTGTTCTCTGTCGAGAAATTCACCCTCAATTTCAGTCGATTTTATAATTTCCTGTGTTAAAATTTCAAGATTTGCTTCATTGCGCAACTCAAATCCCAATGCGCCCATTTTCCCTATAAGTCGGCCCTGTCTGTTTCGCACATAGGAAAGCAAGGGTAAAAGTTTTTCACTATTCCATTCAAAAATTGGCCAATTTTGATTGTTGTATATGTACATCCTCCTCTTTTCTCCGCTAATTATACGGCTAAAATAGCATTTAATCTCCGCATTGCAAAATTAAATCCGCATAATATGCGTACATAACGCTTTTTAATCTCCGCATTGCATTTATTGGCTGTTGGCCTTTAGCCGTTAGCCGTTAGCTGTTGGCCACTTAAATACAAGATTTGTTTGTACATAAAAATATTCTACTCCATACACAAACCATCATTTTAGCTAGAGGCCAAAGGCCTCCCTTGGTGACCTTAAAACTGTAGCAAACGCAAAAAATTCTTGGTGTACTTTGTGGTGAAAAGATTATGCAGCTAGCAGCTAGCTTCTGGCCTTTGGCAAACACTACCCTACGCTTAATTTAACTGCATCCTTCCATAGAAAGTGCGGCAAGGGCTCATGCAATTCCCATTTGATGTTCATAGGTTTGGCTCCCTCGAAGGTTTGCAAGGTAGCTTCGCCAATAAAAACATAACCCATGGTTTTACCATATTCGTCGTTTGCCCTTTCTCTTACAAACAATAATATCCGCTTACCTTCTTTTAAATGGTTAATAAATTATGTCTCTTTTTATTATCCTACGTTTCTCCCTTGCAATAGGCGTGTAGTTTCTTTGGATCTAATATTTTTATATAAACTATTTAGCTATTTTTCAAACGTGACGTAAACACCATTGATAAATACGTGACGTAAACGCAATTTGCTATGTGCAAAATAATATCAAGCAAATCATTGGCAAACGGGTTAAAGAATTGAGGGATAACCTTAAACTTTCGCAAGAAGCGTTGGCAGATAAAGCCGAATTAGACAGAACATTTATTAACCACGTTGAAAACGGTAGAAGGAATATTTCAATTGATAATATTCAAAAAATTGTTCAAGCCTTAGAGGTATCCATTTCTGATTTTTTCAATACAAATGATTTTAAAGCCATATGAAATCATTGAACTACATTGATTTGTTTGCTGGGGCGGGAGGATTATCTGAAGGATTTATACGACAAGGTTTTAAACCCATCGCCCACGTGGAAATGAATGAATATGCATGTGATACTCTTACAACAAGAGTAGCATTTCATTATCTAAAGGAATTGGGAAAGGAAGTGGTCTATTATCAATATTTACGTGAGGAAATTTCGAGGGAAACCTTTTTAGAGTCAATACCGAAAGCACTTTTAAATTCTGTAATAAATAGTGAGATATCTGACAAAGCCTTGCCCGAATTATTTGAAAAAATAAACAAACAACTTAAGGGTAAAAAAGTAGATGTAATTATTGGTGGACCTCCTTGTCAAGCTTATTCAATAGTTGGAAGAGCTAGGGACCCTAAGAATATGGAAGATGATCCACGTAATCATTTATATAAGCATTATGTTAAGTTTTTGAAACAATATAGTCCTAAAATGTTTGTATTCGAAAATGTACCAGGAATCCTTTCTGCAAAAAATGGGGAATATTTTGAAAAAATTAAAAATGCAATTAGAAGGGCAGGTTACCAATTTGATTATAGGGTTTTAAATGCAAAAGATTTTGGTGTATTGCAAGATAGAAAAAGGGTTATATTAATAGGTTGGCAGGAAGATTTCGAATTAGAATATCCGAAGTTTAGTCCTATACAGAACAAATATAAAATCCTAAAAGACCTTTTTTCAGATTTACCAGCATTGCAAAATGGCCAAGGTTCACTAGGTGTTGTTAAATACAAAAAGAAAACCACAGAGTATTTAGAAAATACAGGTATAAGAAATGGGATTGATTTCACAACTCAACATATAGCTAGACCAAATAATGAAACAGATTTAGAAATCTATAGAATTGCAGTGGACTTATGGAAGGAAAAGAAAAGGCTAAATTATGCAACACTTCCTGAAAGGTTAATAAAACACAAGAACACTACCTCTTTTACTAATAGGTTCCAAGTAGTAAATGGAGAAGGAATTGCAAATACGGTGGTTGCCCATATTGCAGCAGATGGACATTATTATATTCATCCAGATATTACCCAAAACCGTTCAATTACTATTAGGGAAGCCGCGCGAATACAATCCTTTCCTGATGATTTTCATTTCGAGGGTAGTAGGTCTGCGGCATTCAAACAGATTGGGAATGCTGTGCCTGTTTTGATGGCGGAAGAAATTGCAAAAAAAATTAAATCAAACTTTTAATGAACAAAACGCCAATACAAAGTGGAGAGTCTTCTTTAAAGCCTAAAGCAAGGCTTATAAAAACAATTGGAGAAGATTTAATAAGTAATAATATAGTTGCAATAATAGAGCTAGTTAAAAATAGCTATGACGCTAATTCTCCGATTGTTGAGGTAGAATTTAAAGGACAAGTTGATAAAATACTTGAAGGGAAAAAAGAAAAAAGAATTATAAGAAAAGTAGGTGCTAGTTTAAGAATTTTTGATGAAGGTGATGGAATGGACTTGGAAATTATTGAGAAAGCTTGGATGGAGCCAGCCACAAATTTCAAAAGGAAAACTGAAAATGAAAATAGAAAAAGACGATTTACTGGTGAAAAAGGAATTGGACGCTTTGCATCAGCTAAATTAGCAAGTAAATTGGACATTTATACAAAAAGATTAGATGATAATGAAGTAGAGGTTAAATTCAATTGGGATGATTTTGCAGATGAGGAAATGTACTTAAATGAAGTTAAAACCAAGTGGAATGTTACCCCTCCGAATAAAATCACTCTTAAGGGCACAATTCTAGAACTAAGGGAATTAAACCATGAATGGGATGAAAATAGTATCCGTGAATTGAGAATTTCACTTTCAAGATTACTTAGTCCCTTAACTCCGATTGAAGATTTTCTAATAGATTTAAAGCTTCCAGAAGGTTTAATAGATTTAAGTGGGTTGATTGAGAGACCTGAAACATTAAACAAGCC
>VEQB01000172.1 GCA_018883485.1 Bacteroidota bacterium | reverse complement strand
GTTTACAAGAGCCATTGCCCGACATTTATTTGAAAGTGCCAACTGGTGGCGGTAAAACTTTATTGGCTTGCCACGCTATTGACAACATTCAAAAGACATTTCTAAAAAAGCAAACTGGTTTGGTGTTGTGGATTGTTCCGTCAACACAAATTTATCGTCAAACTATTTTAGCACTCAAAAATAGAGAGCATCCATACAGACAAATTTTAGATATTTCAAGCGGTGGTAGAACTTTAATCAAAGAGAAAAATGAAATGTTTAATCGTCTTGACATTGATGAACATTTGGTTGTGTTGATGTTAATGTTGCCTTCTGCAAATCGTCAAAATAAAGACACTTTAAAGGTTTTCAGAGACCAAGGTGGTTTTACCGACTTTTTTCCAAGAGAAGATGATTTTGAAGGGCATAAAAAGTTAAAAGAACTCATTCCGAATTTGGATTGCTTCACAACAGAAATGGAAGTGTTCGGAACGCAAATAAAAACTTCACTTGGCAACACATTAAAAGTTTTGCGTCCACTTGTTGTAATTGACGAAGGACATAGAGCATACGGAGAATTGGCAAGAAATACGGTAAGAAATTTCAATCCTTCATTTATACTTGAACTTTCAGCAACTCCCCCACCAAACAGTAATGAGTTGGTAAAAATTACTGGGCGTGAATTGCACGAAGAAGAAATGATTAAGTTGGATATTCACTTAACCAACAAAACAAGTTTAGATTGGCAAGACACTTTATTGGCAAGTCTTGAAAAGCGGATTGAATTAGAAAAAAAGGCTAAAGAATACGAAGGAAACACAGGTGAATATATTCGACCAATTTGTTTGATACAAGTTGAGAGAACAGGAAAAGACCAGAGGGATAAAAAGTTTATTCATGCAGAAGATGCCAAAGAATATTTAATTAAAAAATGTAACGTTCCAGAAAGTCATATTGCTATTAAGAGCAGTGAAAAAGACGACATTGAAGGAATAAACCTATTTGCGAATGATTGCGATATACGCTATATCATAACCAAACAAGCCCTGCAAGAAGGTTGGGATTGTTCATTTGCTTATATTCTTACAGTGCTTACAAATCCATCATCAGCAACAGGAATAACGCAGTTAGTTGGTCGTATTTTAAGACAACCATTTGCACGCAAAACCAAAATCCGAGAACTGGACGAATGTTATGTTTATACTTTCCGTCAGAATGCAAGCACGTTGGTAAGAGAAATAAAATCTGGACTGGAAGATGAAGGCTTGGGCGACATTGCAGGAAGAATTGTAAGTGATGATGGAGGCACAGACACAGGCGGTTTAAAAGAAAGAGAAATAAAATATCGTGAAGGCTTCAAGAAATTTGAAGGCAAAATTTATCTTCCAAAATTCGTAATTCAGGAAAAGGAAAGTTGGCGTGATATGAATTTTGAGATTGATATTTTAAGTGCCATTGATTGGGAAAGTATCAACATTGATGAACTCAAAAATCTTTCGTTACAAAACAAAATAAACAAAGAGCAGGAAATTGTTTTAGGCCTTAGCAATGAAGAAAAGGAATTACTAAAAGCAAGTTATGGTGCTGAAAAATCAGGCACTTTAGAAATTGACGAAGTATTTCTGACAAGACAAATTACCGACATCGTTCCAAATCCTTGGCATTGTTTCCAACTAGGAGAAAAGGCAATAAAAATGCTTTTGAAAAAATTCGACCGTGAAACCGTTGCAACAAACTTTGTTTTTGTAATTGAAGAACTTAAAAAGATTTTAGAAAAAGAACGCAACCGTTTAGCAGAGCAAGTTTTCAGACAAATGGTAGAGAAAAAGAAACTTTGTTTCTTCCTCATTACCGACAAGGGCGGTTTTGTATTGCCTTCAAGAATTAAAGTGAAAAGTAACAAACAACTTGTTCGTTCAGATAATACACCAATTCAAAAATCATTGTTCGACTATGTTCCCGAAGAGAACATTAATGACCTTGAAAAATCTGTTGCTATTTATCTTGATGAGCAAGAAAAATTATTGTGGTGGTATCGTAATATGAGCCGACAAGACTACCACATACAAGGTTGGAAACGCAATAAAATTTATCCGGACTTTGTTGCAGCAGACAAACAGGAAGCAAAAGACGATTATGGAACAGTTTACGTTTTAGAGACAAAAGGAATTCACTTAAAAAATGAGGACACTAAATACAAACAAGATGTATTTGCATTTTGTAACGAACTTGGTGCAAAGAAGGCTTGGAAAGAGTTGTTTGACGAATTTCCTGACCACGACTTTGAATTTCAAGTAGTGTTTGAGGACGAGTGGCAAAACAAAATAAATCAGTTAATGCAATGATAGGCAGCCCACACTTACAAGCACAAACGCACCACGACACTACGAACATTGCGGACAAAGACCAGATAGTGTAAAGTTCATTTCGCTGACAGTGTATTTTTTCGGCAACTTATATGACGGCTCAACATCTTCAAGACAAGTTACTGACTTACATTTTTGACAGCTAAAATGAATATGGTTGTGGTTGTGCTTTTCCGAACAACTATGACAACCAGCATACTTGACAACACCATCTACATTGACAACTTTGTGTATCAGTCCTTCAACTGTCAAGCGTTCCAAGATACGATAAATTGTAACCCTATCGCAAAGACCATTGGTTGCGGACTGAATTTCTGTATGAGACAATGCCACAGGTGAGTTGGCTATTAGCTCTTGTATTTCAGTTTTGGCGGTTGTATTTCTTACAGATTTCATCTTTTTTGAATTTTTTAATGCAACAGTGTTGCGGTTACAAAGTTAATGATTACTTTTGCAACATTGTTGCATTAAGCTAAATTATTTTCAAATGATACCACAAACATTTAACGACTGGACAAACTGCATTGTTAACGACTGCAAAATTAACCTTACAAAGGATTTTGCCCAACAGCGTTTAGCAGTTTATCAGGACAAGCGTAATGCTGAAACACAAAAATTTATTTCGCTATATGGCGAACAACATCTTAACAATATTATTCAATGGTTCAATCAAGTAATTTAACAATGAAATCAATTTTTACAACAGTTCTACTTTGCTTGTCGCTATCCATTGCCATAGCAAAAGAACCGCCAATCAGAGTAACCGAAATTATAAATTCGGGTGACGGTAAGACTGCAAAAACAGCTTATGAAGTTTACAGCATTGATGAAGAATATCAATTGTTGGAACACTTAAAACTAAACCCAAAAATGCAAATGCATTCCATAATTGACGGTCAATATTTTAATATTTTACAAGTTGGCGAAAAGCAGATTTATTTCAAATTAATTTCAAAACCCAAAGCACAAATCATTTAAACATAATCTCAATTTTGAGTAAGAAAATCATTAACATATTTCTCTTTTTATATTGTTGCACACTTGCACCAAGTTGTAATCATTCGCACCAAAGTGAGAGTTTGCAAGATGGCGATTTATTATTTCAAGACCTTAATTGTGGCGAGTTGTGCAATGCCATTGAATCCGTTACAGAAGGCGTAAATGGTAAAGATTTTTCGCATTGTGCAATAGTGGTAAAAATCAACGACACATTGAAAGTCGTTGAAGCTATTGGCGACAAAGTGAAGGAGAATTCATTGAAGAACTTTTTTGAAAGAAGTGGAGACACTTCAACAATTAAAAACGTAACCATAGCAAGATTAAAACACAATTATGAACCTTTAATAACAAAAGCGACTGCATTTGCGAAACAGCAAATAGGACAACCTTACGACAATGAATTTTTGTTAGAAAATGGCAAATGGTATTGTAGCGAACTATTGTATCAATCATTTAAAGAAGCAAACAATCAAAATGACTTTTTTGAATTGGAACCAATGACTTTTAAAGACCCAAAAACAAGAACATTTTTTCCTGCTTGGGTTAACTATTACAAACAACTAAACACACAAATTCCAGAAGGGAAACAAGGTATAAACCCTGGTCTGATTTCACTTTCAGACAAAATTCAAATCATAAAATTAGAAAGTTTCAAATGACAACAACCGCAACAAAAAAATTACCAGTAACCGTTCTTAGCGGTTTTTTGGGAGCAGGAAAAACAACTTTGCTCAACCACATTTTGCATAACAAAGACGGCTTAAAAGTAGCCGTAATTGTAAACGATATGAGTGAAGTAAATGTAGATGCAAGACTTGTGAATGAGCAAAATGTGCTATCACGAACCGAAGAAAAATTAGTGGAAATGAGCAACGGTTGTATCTGTTGCACTCTTCGGGAAGACTTGATGATAGAAGTGGAGAAATTGGCTAATGAAGGACGATTTGATTACTTGCTTATTGAAAGCACAGGTATAAGTGAGCCTGTTCCTGTTGCTCAAACATTCAGTTTTGTGGACGAAGAAAAAGGAATTGACCTTTCAAAATTTAGTTACATTGATACAATGGTAACAGTGGTAGACTGTCTCAATTTCTTTAATGATTTTGGAACAAACGAATTGTTGGCTGACCGAAAACTAACCGATATGGAAGGCGATTATAGAACCATCGTAAACTTACTAACTGACCAAATAGAATTTGCGAATGTAATTATCCTCAACAAAACGGATTTAGTAGACGAAAAAACAGTTGGACTTTTGAAAGCATCTATTCACAAACTAAATCCAGGTGCAAAAATAATTACTTCCAATTTTAGTAAAGTAGCACCAAGCGAAATTTTAAACACAAAACTTTTTGACTTTGAAGAAGCACAATCTTCGGCTGGTTGGCAAAAGGAATTGGAAGGCGGCACACATAAACCCGAAACAGAAGAATACGGAATTTCATCTTTCGTATTTAGAAGCCAAAAACCTTTTCACCCAGAACGATTTTGGAAATACATCAATGAAGAATATCCGAGCAGTATAATCAGAGCCAAAGGACTTTTTTGGCTGGCATCAAGGCCAGACGATGCAATTAATTTTAGTCAAGCAGGCGGTTCTTCAAGACTTGAAAAAGCAGGCGTTTGGTGGGCAAGTATGACTTTTAATGAGCGATTAAAATACCAATCGTTTGCCGACAACCGAGAATATATTGAAAGTAAATGGAGTAAGCAATGGGGAGATAGAATGAACGAATTGGTATTTATTGGACAAGACATTGAAAAAGAAAAAATGATAGCAGACCTTGAAAAATGTTTGTTGCAGGACAGCGAACAACTACAATTTGAAAGTAAAAAGGGATTTGCCGACCCATTCCCGAAAGACATTTAACTTGAAAATGTGCCACCGCTTTTGGTGGCACATTTGCTTTTTTGCAAACGCACAAAGCCAAACAAAAAAAGCAAAAGAGCCACCAAGCCAACACACCAAGACATCAGCGGACAAGAAACAACGAAGGCATAACACGTGTTTGGCAAAAGTGGCGGTTCAGTGCTTCGTATGACAGTTTTTCTTATATTTGAAGTTCGATTATTCGTATGAAATTTAGTGGTAAAAATCGCCACCTTCGCATTC
>VEQB01000004.1 GCA_018883485.1 Bacteroidota bacterium | reverse complement strand
CAAAAGCAGCAATCAAATTACCTTTCCTAGCTGTGGCTGGGTTGCCCAAAAACTTTAATCCAAGAATAAAAGTTACGGAGGCAATGAGATAAATCAGTTGTAATATATTGTTTTCCATAGTTTTTTTTAAATTTTGAATATCGAATGTCGAATGTTGAATTTTGAAGTATAAATTAAGAAAGTTTTTTGTTTTGAGTAGCCGTAGAAACACTTTTCATAAAAATTGAAATCAGCTCATCGCTTTCTTCAATTAATATGTTCAATTTACTATTATCAGTTTTTACAATTGCTTTTGTAATAATTTTAAGAATTATTTTTGTTTCTCTTAATTCTTTAAGGCAAATTTTCATTTTGTGTATAAAATCATTTCTCGATTCAGCACTCTGAGCTTCACCATAATTTAAGGCGGGGGAGGTTCCACTTCTAACTAATTGATTTGCTAAATGACTGCCAGCTCTAGTTGAAGGAAGAGTTTCAACTGTTGAAATAATCATTGTTGCGAAATCAATTAACCTTTCTTCTAAATCAAACTTCCTTTTAATCTCATCCATATTTTCAAAAATTCGATATTCCTTATTCGATATTCCTTATTCCTTATTCGATATTCGACATTCCTTATTCGACATTCCTTATTCGACATTCAATATTCGACATTCCTTATTCGACATTCGATATTCGACATTCGATATTCGACATTCTGTTTTCACTTCTTCTTTTTAAACATTTCTAACATACGATCGGTTACCACAAAACCACCCACAACATTAAGGGTTCCTAATACAACCGCTAAAAATCCAAGTATTAAAGACAATAGGTGATCTGCTTCACCCATTACAATGATAGAACCAATGATTACTACACCATGAATGGCATTGGCCCCGCTCATAAGCGGAGTGTGCAGCACAGAAGGCACATGACCGATTAATTCTATTCCTACAAAAATCATTAAGATGATTAAGTAAATGAGTTCTAAATTTTGGTTGATGAATGTTAACATATTTTTTTAAGTATGAAGTATGAACTATGAAGTATGAACTATCAGTTACGAGTTAGAATATTTCCTTGGTGTGTGATGAGGGTTCCTTTGGTAATTTCTTCTTCTAGCTCCCATTTAAAACCTTCTTTTGTGGCTAGATGATTTAATAAATTTTGGATATTTTTAGCATACAACTCACTGGCATTGGTGGCTAAAGTAGAAGGCAGGTTCCCAATTCCTATAAGGGTTACTCCATTTTTTACCACAGTTTTATCGAGCTCACTTAAGGCACAATTGCCTCCTTGCTCTACGGCCATATCTACAATTACACTGCCCAATTTCATTTGCTTTACCTGCTCTTCTGTAATTAAAATAGGTGCTTTTTTACCCATAACCAAGGCAGTAGTAATTACCAAATCTGCCTGAAACAAACTCTTATTTACCGCTTCTTTTTGCTTAGCCAAATACTCAGCAGAAACTTCTTTGGCATACCCACCTTCTACTTTTGCTGCTTCGTCGGTTTTTACTTCAATAAATTTACCGCCTAAACTTTCTACTTGTTCTTTGGTTTCTGGCCTAACATCTGTAACCTCTACTATGGCACCTAAACGTTTGGCGGTAGCTACTGCTTGCAAACCAGCTACTCCTGCCCCATAAATCAAAACGCGTGAAGGTGTTACGGTTCCAGCGGCTGTCATTAATAAAGGAAAAATTTTAGTGAGTTGTGCTGCACCCAAAATAACCGCTTTGTAACCTGCTAAATTAGCTTGTGAACTCAGCGCATCCATATTCTGAGCCCTTGAAATTCTAGGGATAGCATCCATACTAAAGACACTTACTTTCTTGTTGGCAAGTTGTTGCACAAGTTCTTGGTTGAACCCAGCGTACAAATAAGAAATGAGCACCATCCCTTGGCGCATGCTTTCTATTTCTTGTTTATCTGGCGCGTTAACCTTTACAACAATATCTGCCTCAGCTAATAACTGAGACTTTGCAACCAATTTGCAACCAGCCCTTTCATAGGCCGCATCATCAAAATTAGAATTGTAACCGCTGCTTGGTTCAACCCAAACCTCATAACCAGCTTTTATTAGCTGTTGCGAAACCGAAGGGCTTAAAGCCACTCTGTTTTCTCCCTGCCGTACTTCTTTAATTACTGCAATCTTCATGAATAATTGTTAAAAGATTAGTTTGACTAACCAAATTTCTAAGCCAAATCGAATTCAAGTATACATTTTTATTGCGACAAGAAAACAATTTAATCGTTTTAAAAAGAAACAGCTAAACATGTTGCGAAATATTTTTTAAAATAATTGAACATTCATTTGATTTTTTAAAAGTCTTGATATTATTTCACGCCATAAAAAAAATAAGAAATTTGTGTTGACAATTTCGAAATTTTAACCCATAAATTTGTAATAAATAAATCTATTAGAAAATGACTTGCCACATAACATCGGTATCTGCAAAAGCACCATTGCAAAAAACTATTTCGAAAGAAGTAAAAGCTACCTCTAAAAAGAAAAAATTTGAAGAGGAAGATGAGGATGATGACGATTTGCCTGAAGAAGATTTTGACGATGAGGAGGAGGAGAACGAAGAAGACTTAGATGATGATGATTTGGATGAAGACCTCGACGATTCTAAGGTAATTATTAAAACCTTCGACCCATTTGAGGACGAAGACGATGATGACGATAATTTTTAATTCAATCACCTATTCCACACCAAAGGAATTGAACTAGCAACATTACTTTTATTTAGGGCTCTGTCGTACACAAAAAAGGTATACATTACCGTATCTTTTGCATCTGGGAATGGAGAGGATTGAATCTTTATCTCAATATCTCCGCGTATTGCCTTATGCCTGCCTTCTGGTGTAATATTTTCGAAACGATAAAAATAACGTAACGAATCGCTGGTAAATGGCAAGGTTACTGGTTGAAAAACACCGTTTACCTGCTCTAAATAATCTATTTGCAAATTGTAATAATATGGATTTGTGTTTCGGCCTAAAGAATCTATCACAGCATTAAATGGAGCCAAGGTATCTGTACCTCCTAAACCTAAATCTCCATCTCCATCTTTAAAGCTAAATACCAAAACCATTAGCGTATCTACCCCTTCGGCATTGGCATAAAAGTAGGCCGTTTTATACTCAATGTATGGTATAGGCGGATAAACTTCCTTCTTTTTACAGTTACTCAAAAACAATAGCCATACAAAGAGTAGGAGAACTGTATATTTGTTGAATTGAAGCATGGGATGGAACATATCTTTGATACGAATGTAGCTAATTTTGAAGAAAATAGTATTGCAATATTTAGGCTGCAATATGCGCAAAATGCTGTGTATAGGCAATACTGTAACCACCTTGGTCTTACCAATGTAGAAAGTGTGACCAGTCTTTTACAGATACCCTTTCTCCCCATCTCTTTTTTTAAAACACATAAAGTAAGAAGTTTTAGTGTTGAACCAAGTCTTAAATTTTACAGCTCAGCCACCACAAATACAGGCAGAAGCGAGCATGCCCTGTTAAACCCCGAATTATATATTAAGAGTTTTACCCTTTCTTTTGAAAACTATTTTGGCTCTTTAAAAAACTGCTGCATCTTAGGCCTACTTCCCTCCTATTTAGAAAAAGAAGGCAGCTCTTTAATATTTATGGTGCAGCATCTTATGCAACTTTCTGCCCACCCACTCAATGGTTTTTTTCTTTTTGAACACGACCAATTGCTAGAACGTATTTTATTTTTAGAACAAAAAAAAGAACCCTATTACTTATTTGGGGTAAGCTTTGCTTTGCTAGATTTTGCGCGCAAATTCAAGCTCAATTTACAATACGGGAAAATTATTGAAACCGGAGGTATGAAAGGGCGCAAAAAAGAAATTACACGCGAAGAATTGCACCAAGAACTAGCTTTGGGCTTTGGTTCAAACCGAATTTTTAGCGAATACGGTATGACAGAATTATTGAGCCAAGCCTATGCCAACGCCCATGGGCATTACCATTTACCAAAGTGGATGCAAGTTCGCATTAGCGATCTCAACGACCCCTTTTGTTTTTTACCAACAGGCAAAACTGGCATACTTAATATCATAGATTTAGCCAATATAGCATCTTGTGCTTTTATTCAAACCTCAGATTTGGGCAAATTAAATGCAGATGGTACTTTTGAAGTGTTGGGAAGAGCAGACCATTCTGATATTAGAGGCTGCTCGCTATTGGTAGGTTAGTGCAGATTAAAAAAATAATCCTATTATTGAGTTTTAAATTTTAACCCCATGGCAACACGCAGAGAGCATGATTTTTTAGGCGAACTAGATATACCCAACGAATTGTATTATGGCATACAAACCTATAGAGCAAAAGAAAATTTTAATATAACTGGTATTCCTATTTCTAAAGAAGTACGCTTTATTAAAGCACTTGCTTACGTTAAAAAGGCCGCAGCCTTGGCCAATAGAGATTGTGGAGTTTTAGATGCAAAAATAACAGAAGCCATTTGCTTTGGTTGCGATGAATTAATAGCTGGCAAGTACAACGACCAATTTGTGAGTGATTTAATTCAAGGCGGCGCAGGTACTTCTTGTAACATGAATGCCAATGAGGTTATTGCCAATATTGGGCTAGAATATTTGGGACATAAAAAAGGAGAATATGATTTTCTACATCCCAACAACCATGTGAATTGTTCTCAATCTACCAATGATGCCTACCCTACTGCCTTTAGAATTGCTTTGTATCTAAAGATGGCAGATTACCTTAAAATATTGAAAGATTTAGAGCTCGCATTTAAAAAGAAAAGTGTAGAATTTGCTAAGGTTTTAAAAATGGGGAGAACCCAATTGCAAGACGCTGTACCCATGACTTTGGGTCAGGAATTTAACGCCTATGCCACCACTATTGGCGAAGATATTGAACGTTTGCATGAAGCACAAAAGCTGGTATTGGAGGTGAACATGGGTGCTACCGCAATTGGCACAAGAGTAAATGCTCCAGATGGCTATGCAGAATTATGTATTGCTTACTTAATAAAAGAAAGCGGCATACCTGTAAGTTTAGCGCCAGATTTAATTGAGGCCACAGGCGATACAGGTGCTTATGTTCAAATTATGGGAACCTTAAAAAGAAATGCCATTAAGATTTCTAAAATTTGCAATGATTTGCGTTTGCTTAGCTCTGGACCAAGAACAGGATTGAACGAAATAAATTTGCCCGCAAGGCAACCCGGAAGTTCTATTATGCCAGGTAAAGTAAACCCTGTAATACCAGAGGTGGTTAATCAAAGTTGTTTTTATGTTATTGGGCAAGATCTTACGGTTACCATGGCAGCAGAAGCTGGGCAATTACAGTTAAATGTAATGGAACCTATTATTGCTTTTAGCATGTTTACCTCACTAGAATATTTGGGCAATGCCATTACTTCTTTAATAGATAAATGTATAGTTGGCATTACGGCAAATGCAGAATATTGCAAAGACATGGTGATGAATAGCATTGGCATTGTTACCCAATTAAACCCTATTTTAGGGTATGAAGTAAGCTCTAGTATTGCTGGAGAAGCCCTAAAAACGGGCAAGAGTATTCACCAAATAGTGGTATTGGAACGTAAGTTGATTACCCAAGAAAAGTGGGAAGAAATTTATTCGATTGAGAATTTAATCAACCCAAAATTTATAAATAACTAAGGAAGCTAAAAGTTCATGCCAGGGATGCAGAGCGCACCACTTCTAATTCTAATGCCATCTACAAAATAGGCAGTACCACCTGGAGTAGCCTTAAAAACGGGCTCTGCACCACTGCGAGATTCAACTCCCATGGTCATGCCCGCAATACGATTTACACTTCTAGTACCAAGGGCATTTATTTGATTTTCGTTATACACCTGCCCAACTACACCCTGCACTCTACCTACATTTTGGGGGGCTTGTTTAACTTGTAAAATGGTACCACCATCTTTTTGAATATCTGCTATGGGTTTATTGATATCGTGCTCCTGCTTCCAATCTTGCGCCCCAGCAACACTTGCACTAAGGCAAAAAAAGATAACTATAATTACTTTCATACAATGCTTATTTGCTAATCAAATATATTAACATTCCATTAAAAATCCATTTCCGTTTATAAAAAGCTGAAATAAAAAAGGATAAACCTTTTTGTTTTTGGCAATTTTTTAAGACATTGCACCTAAATATCTCTAAACAACAACTAAATAAAATAAAATGAAAAAACAATTACTCGCTTTAGCAGCTGCCTGCTTAACATTTGGCGCTGTAAATGCACAGTATTACCAAATTAAAACCAGTGGTGGTAATCCAAAAAATTTAAACCAAGATGGTGAATTTCCTCCAGGTGGAGGTTTGGCTACAGGTTGGACAACTGTTTTAACTGGAGCTAGCACAACGCCTGTAATGTCTGCAGCACAAACAATTCCATTCGCTTTTCAATTTAATGGCGCTGCTGTAACAACTTACAAAGTTTCAAATTCTGGTGTGGTAACTTTTGATGCTGCAGCAAGCACTGCTCCTGCTATTAGTAATTTACCATTAACGGATGCAACTATTCCAATAATTCTGCATGTATTATGGGCTTAGGTGCTTCAACTACTACAGATTTTGTGGTTACTAAAACTTTTGGTGCAGCACCAAATCGTCAGTTTTGGATTAGCTTTAACTCTTGCACAGAAGTTAATTTAAAAAATGGCTGGACCTATTTTTCAGTTGTATTGGAAGAAACTTCTAACAAGATTTATATTGTAGACCAACGCTCTAATTGTGTTGATGGACAAACCCTTTGTAATGCGAAAGCCAAATTCTCTATTGGAATCAAAATTAGCAACACTGAAACTTACACAGTTGCAGGTTCTCCAAACGTGGCTAATGAAAGCACCAATGATGCTACGCCAGTAGATAATGTTAGCTATATGTTTGCACCAGGTACTCAAGCACAAAATGATGTGAATATGGTTTCTTTAAACTTGCCTAAGTTCTCTGAAAAGAATACAGCTATCTCTATTAAAGGTAAATTATTAAATTTTGGTTCACAAAGTTTAAGTTCTTACAAATTAAATTATACTGTAAATGGAGGAGCTGTTACCACCATGCAAGTGAGTGGCTTAAACATTGCTGCTAGCGGTGGTTCTTACGATTTTACACATAATATTCCATACACGCCAACTGCAGCACAAACTGCTAATATTAAAGTTTGGACTTCTAATCCTAATGCAGGTGTAGATGGTGACTTAAACAATGATACACTTACAGGTGTAATAACTATTTTAGATAAAATCATTCCAAGAAGGTCAATTTATGAAATCTTTACCTCATCAACTTGCCCACCATGCAAACCTGGAAACGAAGTAATGACTGAAATTTTAAATCAAAGAGTTGGCAAATTTGCAGTTATTAAATATCAGTATTTTGGACCTGGATTGGGAGATCCATATTTCACAACAGAATGTTACAACCGTGGGGTTTATTACGGGCAAACAGCGGCTGGAACAGCTGGCTACGGAGTTCCTGATTTATATATTGATGGTGGTTGGGGAAATAATCCTAATGGTCTTACTGTAGGAGATTTTGATAATTTTCAAACCATTCCTTCTTTGATGGAAATGAGCAGCAAAATTAATGTGACTAATAAAAAAGCAGATATCGAAATCACAGTAAAACCAATTACAGATTTGCCAGCTGGTAATTATAGATTAAGAGTTGCAATTGTAGAGAAAAACACCACAGCAAACGTTAAAAATAATGGCGAAACTTCATTTGATTTTGTTATGAAAAAAATGCTTCCAAATGAAACTGGAAGTGCATTTACTTTCCCAGCAAAAGACCAGTCGAAAACAGTTAATTTAACTTACACTTTCCCTGGCAATTATCGTTTACCTTCTAGTGCTAGAACCTCATCGAGTGTTGTCCCAACAGGGGCAGGGTACTCAGGCATAAATTTAGCAACAGAGCATAGTGTTGAAAAATTCTATGACCTGCAGGTGGTAGCTTTTATTCAAAACGACGATACTAAAGAGATTTTACAATCTTCTTGGTCATCTCAAGATTGGGCTATAGGACAAAATGAAGTAGCTAAAGAATTGGCTTTATCTGTTTATCCAAATCCAAACAATGGAAACTTTGAAGTTAGCTTACCAGAAAATGTTAAAACTGGCGAAATCACTGTACGTGATATCAATGGTCGTTTAATTCATACACAAGCTATTGGCGTTAACAATACGGCTATTGCTTTAGAAGGCGTAAGCAATGGTATTTACTTTGTAGAACTAAAAGCAGAAGGAAAAACTGCGGTTCAAAAAGTTAATATTATTCGTTAATAGAATATATCTTAAATTTAAAAGAGGCTACCCCAAAAAGGTAGCCTCTTTTTTTTGTTTTAATGAATTCTCAGCATTCTGTGTACTTCTGAAGCTTCTTGCGAGGTAATTTTTACTAAATAAAATCCATCTGGCAAATCTGGAAGATCGAAACGATTTAATCCATTCTGAACTCTATTTTTAAATATTAGATTTCCATAACTATTAAATAATTCAATTTCTCCATCTTTAGCGTTATCTATTACAAGTGTGTTAAAAAATGGATTAGGGAATATCTTAAATTCAGATGGAGGTGATATTTCGTTTGAAGAATTAACTAGACTATCAAAAATTAACTCCCAACTGTTTGCATATAGAAGTGCACAAGATTGTTTTTCCAAAATTTTTAAAGATAGATTTTGCTTTACTCGATTAATGGGAAAAATTTCTTCTAGTATAACAAAGCCATTTGTAGTGTCATGATTGTCACTGTTAATTTCAAACTTAAGAGGTTTAATTGTTTCACCATGGGAATTAAATTGAAATTCTAATTTGGATAGGTCATAATCATTTAATTTTAATTTAAATGGCAGGATAACTGAATCTCTATCTTTAGGTAACCTAATGCAGTTATTTAAACTATTATAAAAAGGTCCCTCTAGAAAGTTAAACCAATTAATCGGTTTAGGCAAGGAATCAACAGAAAATGAGTGTATAGATTCAGATTCATGAACAACTCCTCCATCAAACTCTAATTGACCCATAGCTTTAATTTTGTAGCTATGGAAGCCATATGTAAGATTACTAGGTAATATGGTAATATTGGTGCTGTATTTATCTTTAAGGAGTATTCCTGAACTATCTTTATTGCTAGTGATTAACTCAAATTCCGTATAAAATTTTGAAGGGTTTTTTTCAATGATTGATAACGTAATTGAATCGGAATTTTTATTGATTCGTGTTGGTAAATTTGATAATTGAATATTTGAACTATTAAAAAGGGTAGGAAATCTTAATGCATTAATTTCAAATTTCAATTCAAATGAGGAACTATCATGAAAAAATTTACAATCTTTTCCAAAATCAATATTAAAGGGATAGGAAGTGCCAAATGATTCACATGAATAAAACAATGGACCATAAGAGTAATATTTTTCACAATTTAATTCTATTGTGTCACTAATGTCAATATAAAATGGATCAATTTTAGTATCACCATAGTACAAAGTAGCAAAATCAGGAATATCTGAATTTTCTGTAAACCTATTTAATACAAATATTTGAAATAAAGGCGCATTATTAGGATTTTCACAATTAACGCAGTCAATAGTCAGTTTAGAATCTAGAACAAATACATTTTGTGCTGGTAATCTCGCATATTGAAGTACACTCAAGTAAAGCAAAATACATATTTGTTTCATTTTCATATGAATTACTTTTTTATCATTATTTTTTCACCATGGAGGAAGATATTGTTATTTAAATGAATAGTCAAAAAATAAAGACCTTCAGATAAATCAGTAATATCAAAACTTAATGATTCAGTAGATAAATCGAAAACTCTTATTAGAGTTCCCTTATTATCCAATAATGAGATTTTTTCTATTTCTTTTTTAGAAATGTTAACCAAGCTTAAATTAAGAAAATCATTAGTTGGAACAGGATATATTACCAAATTTACTTTGCTTTCAATAGAATTGTTTACAAATAATGGGGTACCTTCCAGTTGAAATTTTAAAATAAATCCGTCTGAAACTCCTCCATTATATATATCTGTGAAACCCTTAATTGGCTTAAAGTTATCACTGCTAGTATTACCAATAAAATATGCGTTTAACTCATGACAATCTCCAGATAAAATTTCATCGTTCCCATTTCCAGAAGTTTGGCTGCCCCCACCAATGAATGTGCTCCATTTAAGTGCTATATCTTTATCAAAAGCGGCTATATAACCATCTTTATAAGAGTCATTTGCGTTTCCTAAAACATTATTTACATATAAAAGTGAAGATTGACTTGTTGGAATTGGGAAATTTGAGGAACTCGAAAAACCTCCAGTTAAAACATTATTTCCCAAACCCTGACGAAGGCAAGTTAGTGCAAAGCCCTCATCTCCACTTTGACCACCTATATAGGAGGAAAATTTCAATGCTCCATTTGTATTTAAAATTGTCAAAAACGCATCTCCAAAAAAGTTTGTTCCATTGCCTCCATAGGTACTTTGTGAATATGAGCCACTAGGGGAACTAAATAAAAACGAACTAGTAGTTTGAGTAAAACCAGTTAAAGCAATTTCATTTTGATTAGTTACTATAATTCTGTTTGCATAATCTTTTCCACCACCTCCAAAATAAGTAGACCATTCTAAATTAAGGTTGTTGTCAAAACGGGCTAAAAATGCATCCCACAAACCACCACTATAGTTGTAATTTATAGCCCCAGTGAGGCTTTTTATAGGAAAGCTTGTTCCATTTGCTGCCCGACCAGCTATCAATAATTTATTGTTTTGATCAATTTCTAAACTATTGATTTCATAATCAAGCCCAGAACTATTAATCCCTCCAAAACCAGTAGACCATTCTAATCCTAATAATGAGTTAAATTTTGCAATAAAATTACTCGCCATGTTTTGATTTGAATAGCCAAATGGAAAGGCCCCATTGCCTGGATCAACTATTGGGTATCCGCCTTCACGACCACAAACATAGAACCCACCATTTGTTTTATCTACAATTATATCAGCTGGATCGGCAGCCCCATCACCACCAAAAAATGTAGCATATGTATGATTCCCATTAATATCAAAACGTGAAATAATAATTTCATTACCACTTGTTACATTATCAAAATAGTCGTTTGTTCCAGTTATATCCACTAATGGAATGTTGTAACTTCTTGAAGAGGATGCGATATATGAATTTCCTGAATTATCTACAGAAATTCCATAAATACTCAGATATCCATCTGCGCCAGAACCTCCGTAAACAACAGACCAAACTCGGTCTAAATTGTTATTATATCTAACAACTAAAATATCATGATCCCCACCACCATTTCCAGCGTACTTAAATGTTGTCGGAAAATTGGTGCTTTTAGTTTGGCCGCATACAATCGGAACTTCATTACCGTCGCCGGGAACATAAATATCAATGTCATAATAACTATCCCACCCAGACCCTCCTTCCATTTTACCTTTTACTAAATTTTTTGTTTCATACGATGCTCCCAAAGGTTTAATGTCAGAGAACATATATATTAATGAACTATTCCGATCGTAATTGTTCCCATTAGTATTTAATGTAATAGTGCCACTAGAGTTTATTTCAATTTTAGGATGCCAAGACAATCCAGTAACTGACCCTGTAGATGAAATTTGATACACTTTAGGTTTGCTAAGAATTAGCTTCACTCCGTCCTGATAAACTACTAAAAAGTCTCCATAATTTTTTATAGAATCACTTCCGTTAATTTCGAGTTCTATATTATTTGGCTCGCTTTCTGGTTGGCATTCAAAATAAAATTTATAAAAGTACTTATTGCTAGAGATTATTAAATTTATCCTTTCATATATAGATTCGAATTTTATGCTTTTATAGATATTTAACTGGCCACAGTCAGTTGGACAATTATATAAATAAAAGTTTATCTTTTCTTCGGTAAAATCTTCACTTATTGGAATAGAAGAATTTCTATTTTCGCCTACCCATGAGAGGTCTAAGCGATATAATGTATCATTATTTGCATCTTCTTCTGAAATTTTATCAGTAACAAATGATATTTTATTCTCACTGAAATATGTTTTTGGATTTGCTCTAATTGAATGAAATAAAATAGTGTTTTCTAATTCATTACTTGTATTTAAAATTTGACCTGAATTAATTACAAAACCTATGTTCTCATTTTTAGGTTCGTTGTTAAAATCGATAAATGGTATTACTTGTCCAGAAGCGTGGTTCAATTGAAAAATGAGCACAAAATAAAATAAAAACAACCTTATATGGGTTGCAAATTTCGAAAATTGTAGGTGAAGTGTTTTCATAGTTTTATTTTGTCAATTTTATTTTGTCATTCAAACGTAAAATACTACTATTAACATAAAGTTAAGTTAAAGTTAAAGTTAAACATTTCTACTTTGTGTAAATTAGTTTGATTTTTAGGGCATTTAAACCATTAAAAGAAGGTAGGGTATTTCAGAAATTATTAAAGGCAAAGTAGTTGATTTTTTATCTTTTTCGCCGCTTTACTTTTATCCCTATCTTGTAGCCATGAAAATAAGTCGTGTGGTTTTCATTGTAGGATTAATGGTTTGTTGGCTACCCAACTTTGCCCAACAATATTATAGGTTGAACCTAAAAGGCATGGATAGACCTTTTAATCTTAGCCCCAATAATGCCAACATTGTTTTAAATGGTGCTAGTAAAGATAGCATCTCGGCAACACAACAAATCCCTTTTCCATTTTACTATTATGGCAAATTGGTTCAAACCTATAAAGTGAGCAGCGCTGGTGTGATAAGCTTTGATACCAGTTTACAAGCTATACCTAGCAACAATGTTTCTTTAGCAGATACCAAAGCGCCGCAAAACTGTATTTATGCCTTTTGGGATCAAACAGAATTAAATCCATTTATTTTAGGCGCAGACACCATAGCCTCTCGCATTATTAGTTATGCCAACCTAACAGGCTTGCGCAAATCACTCACCTTGCAATGGCAATTGCTAAGGCCACAAAATAGCAAGACTTTAAATGCCTACGCCTATTATGCTGTAGTACTTTACCAAGATGGAGAAATTGAAATATTACACCAATATGGAACAGGTAACTTTAGTGCCAGTGTGGGCTTAAAAGGAGTTGCTTTAGATAGCCTGTATGAATTACTTGGTTCGCCCAATTTACCTGTAGGTGGTAACAATTTAAACTACCTTGCAGAAGCTGTTAATCGCTATAGATTTATACCTGGGGCACAACCACAATTTGATGTAGCTATTACCAACTACTTATTACCATCCTACCAAGAAAAAGATTCTCTGTACGGCTTGAACCTAAGCCTCTTTAACAACGGATGGAATAGTGTTTCTAACGCTACTTTTGCCATTGCCTATGAAGGAGAAGATACGCTTTATAGAGAAGTAGCAACACAACTTATTGCCTCTGGCGGTATGCAAGAAATTATGCTTAATAACCTTAGTCCTAGCCAAAATTTAGGCTATAAAAAGCTATACATTTGGGTAACAAAAATCAATGGCCAAAGCGAGCAAAACATAGCCAATAGTAGTATTTCGCAAACACAATTTATCTATGTTTCTAACTATCCCAAAAAACTGTTGCATGAGGTATTTTCTGCCGCTACGGTGGGCAATGCCAAGGCTGGGGTTGAAAACATGAGCGCTATTTTAAATGGCAAAGAGCAAGACATTACCTACCTTTTGTATCCTATGAATTTTCCCAACTTTGGCGACCCATATTATCAACCTTTTTGCGGCGAAAGATTTTTGTATTATGAGGCCACGCTTGCCCCTTGGCTTAGCTTAAATGGCAACACCCAATGGAGCAATACTAACCCTGTAAGCACTGCCTATACAAGCCCTATTTACCAACAGCAATTTAAGCAAAATGCCCTAGTAAATATGGAGCTCTCTTTATTACGCAATGGCACTAAATTTAACGTAACTGGGTCCTTAAAAGCCATTGCACCTATGTTGAACCAAAAACTTAAATTACATGTTGCGTTGGTAGAAAAAGTAACCTATAACAACAAGCGCAACACCAACGAAAAAGAATTTTATAATGTGGTAAAAGCCATGATGCCTAACGCTAATGGAAGACCAATATCTTTTAATGCGCAAACAGAAATTTATTTTGAAGATAGCTTTACCTTTATGGGTAATTATAGATTACCTAGCAGTGGAGACCCAAATCTAATTATTGACCCAAGCAAAGAGCATTCTGTAGAGCACTTCGACCATATTTATGCGGTAGCTTTTTTGCAAGATGATGCCGATAAAATGGTATGGCAGAGTATTAGCTCTGAACTACAATGGCCATTAACCATAAAAGAAACAAAAGCAGAAGACTTCTTAGTGTACCCCAACCCTTGTGTAAACATGCTAACTATTCTACTACCCAAAGGCACATTAGAATTGGAAGCTAAACTATATTCTAGCGACGGAAAATTACATGTAGAAAAGCAACTCACTCCGCAGCAAAACACCCTTGATTGCAGCAGTTTTCCAGCAGGCGTATATGTTCTTTCGCTTAGCTCTGGGGATAAAACCACGTATAAAAAAGTGGTGATTTCCCTAAGGGGAAACTAGGATTAATTAAATATGCAATGCCCTATTAGCAGTAGCTGCTAAGGCGGCTTCTTTTACGGCTTCGGCATAGGTAGGGTGGGCATGACTCATACGAGCAATGTCTTCGGCACTGGCTCTAAACTCCATAGCAGTAACGGCTTCGGCAATTAAATCGGCCACGCGCGGACCAATCATATGCACACCCAATACCTCATCTGTTTCGGCATCTGCCAAAATTTTCACCAAACCATCTATATCCATACTTGCTCTGGCTCTACCCAACGCGCGCATTGGGAACGAACCCACTTTGTATTTTTTACCTTCTTTTTTCAATTCTTCTTCGGTTGCTCCTACCCCAGCCACCTCTGGCCAAGTGTACACCACCCCAGGAATTAAGTTATAGTTAATATGCGGTTTTTGTCCGGCCATTACCTCTGCCACAAATACCCCTTCTTCTTCTGCTTTGTGGGCTAACATGGCACCTTTCACCACATCGCCAATAGCATAAATACCTTTTACATTGGTTTCTAGGTGCGCATCCGTTTCTACCCTACCTCTTTCGTCTACTTTTATACCAACGGCTTCTAGGTTCAAACCAGCTGTATAGGCTTTTCTACCAACACTTACCAAGCAATAATCGCCGGTAAAACTAACCTCTTCGCCCTTTTCATTATCTGCTATTACGGTAACTTCTTTGCCTTTGGCTTTGGCCGCTTTAACTTTATGGCTAAAGAAAAATTCGAAACCCAACTTACGCAAACTGCGCTGAAGCTCTTTGCCCAATGTACCATCCATTGTTGGAATAATGGTATTGGTATATTCTATAACAGAAACTTTTGCCCCTAAACGTGCATAAACAGAACCCAATTCTAAACCAATAACACCACCCCCAATAATAATTAAATGCTTGGGAATCTCTGTTAAGTTTAAGGCCTCAGTAGAAGTAATAATACGCTTTTTGTCTATTTCTATACCAGGAAGGCTGGCCGGCTTAGAACCAGTGGCAATAATTACCTTATCGGTTTCTATTTGTTCTTCCTTTTCGCCACTTACCTTAATGATGTTCTTGCTCACAAATGACCCTATACCTTTAAAAACATCAATTTTATTTTTCTTCATTAGGTAATCTATGCCATCGCAAGTTTGCTTAACAACCCCATTTTTGCGGGCAATCATTTGCTCTAAATTTACTTTTAAATCTTTTAGGTCTATCCCATGCGTAGTAAAATTATGGCTGGCATTGTGGTAGTGTTCAGAACTATCTAACAAGGCTTTAGATGGAATACAACCCACATTAAGGCAAGTACCACCAAGGGTATTGTACTTTTCTATCAATGCTGTTTTAAAACCTAATTGAGCGCAACGAATTGCCGCAACATAGCCGCCAGGACCAGAACCAATAATGGTTACATCGTATTTCATGAGATAGAATTATTAAATTTACAGGCACAAAGGTAATTTTCCTCTTACTCTTTAAAAAGTAAATCCTTAAACATTTGAGGTTAAAATAAATGTTGGCTTCGAATTTCATCCTCATTAAATAAAATTTAGTAAATTTGTTTAATGGAAAATTCTTCTCTAAAAATAGAAATCGACTCCTTACCCATTTCACTTAAAAAAGAAGTGGCGGACTTTGTTGCATTCTTGAAAAAGAAGAACAAACGTAATACTACGATTAACCAAAGAGAATTTGGCTATGCCAAGGGTAAAATCAAACTCTCCAAAGATTTTGATGAGCCATTAGCCATTTTTAATGAATATATTTAATGGCATTTATTCTTGACACCCATACATTTTTATGGTTTGTTGCAGGTAGTAAACAATTACCTGAAAGTGTTAAATCTAAAATTATTGACATTAATGAGCCTTGTTATTTGAGTGTTGCTAGTTTATGGGAAATAACTATTAAAAACCAAATAGGAAAACTAAAACTTGGCCTTTCACTTGAGGAATTATTCGAATATGCTGATAGAAACCAAATTGAAATCATGCAAATTTCATATGAACATTTTCTAACACTTTCTAAATTGCCACTACATCATAACGACCCTTTTGATAGAATAATTATATCTCAATCCATTACAGAAAACCTAACCCTATTATCTAAAGATAAGGAATTGAAGAAGTATAAAATTAAACAACAGTGGAAGTAATTTGATATGAAATAAACAAAGATGTCCGTTTTTATAAAGCCAGAAATTAATGTTTATGCTAACCATAAACCCAATGTAAATCATTGTTTTAGCATCATTATACCTAGTTGGAACAACCTTGAAATGCTGAGGCTGTGTGTGGATTCCATTTATAAAAATTCAAAATTTGAACATCAAATCATCATTCATGTAAATGAGGGAAATGATGGCACCTTAGATTGGGTTAAAGATAAACAACTAGACTATACCTATTCTGCACAAAATGCAGGCGTTTGCTATGCCCTAAATGCCATGGCTTCTTTGGTTCAAACAAAATATATCTTATTCTTAAACGACGATATGTACGTTTGCCCAGATTGGGACTTGCACTTATGGAATGAAGTAAAGAAAACTACTCATGCATTGTGGTATTTTAGTGGTACTATGATTGAGCCTAATTTGTCATCGAACAAATGCAATTTGGCGCCCTATGATTTTGGGAAAGATACGGCAAGTTTTAAAGAACAAGAATTGTTGGCTTTTTGCAAAACTACGCACCGCAAAGATTGGTATGGTGCAAGTTGGCCTCCAAGTTTGGTAAGCACAAAACTTTGGAACCAAGTGGGTGGCTACAGCGAAGAATTTAGTCCGGGTATGTATAGCGACCCAGACTTCTCTATGAAACTATGGCAAGCTGGAGTAAGAGATTTTAGAGGGATTGCAGCCAGTATGGTATATCATTTTCAAAGCAAATCTACAGGCAGAGTGCAAAAGAATGATGGCCGCAAACAATTTGCAGCAAAATGGGGAATACCAGCTTCGTTTTTCTATAACGCTATGCTACAAATGGGCAAAGATTATAACCCAAAGCATACCTTAAGCCTAAAACATAACCTTTCGTATTTTATTGCAAAATACCGTGCTAAATGGATAGTGCGCAAATAAATTAAGGATGCAAATAAGTGTTACCATCATAACGTATAATGAAGCAGGCAATATAGGCAGATGCATTAGCTCTGTTAAGGCCATTGCCGATGAAATTATAGTATTAGATTCCTTCTCCACAGATGAAACCGCAAGCATTGCCAACGCATTGGGAGCTAAGGTATTTCAGCAAGCCTTTTTGGGGCATATAGAACAAAAAAACTTAGCCATTTCTAAAGCTAATTTTGCCTATATACTTTCCTTAGATGCAGATGAAGCCATAGATGAAACCTTAGTAAAAGAGATTGTAGCTATTAAAAGTTTAAGTAATCCGGCTAAAGCTTACGCCACTAATCGCTACAACAATTATTGTGGCCAATGGATTAATTATGGCGCTTGGAGTAGTGATGTAAAAATAAGATTTTTTAACAAGGACTTTGGCACTTGGGGAGGGCTAAACCCGCATGATAAAATAGTTTTAAAAGAAGGTATAAACCCAGAAAAACTTAAAGGCAAAATATTGCATTGGAGTTATACATCTATAGCAGAACATCAAGATAAAATTGAAAGATATGCAGAAATAGCAGCTAAAGCCTATCAACAAAAAGGCAAGGCATCTTCTACTTTCAAAATTGTTTTTAGCCCCATTTTTAGGTTCATCCGAGATTACCTTTTTAAACTAGGCTTTTTAGATGGTAAATATGGATTTGTAATTGCGCGCCTCACCGCCAAAGAAGTTTATTTAAAATATTTACTTTTAAAAAAGTTCATGGCTAACCGCTAACTGCCAATAGCTTTTTCTACAATCCCAACAACAATTTCTGTGGGTCGTTGCCAGCGGTGAGCAAGAGGGTTGGATTTTCTAGGCATTGTTTAACTTTTACCAAGAAGCCAACAGATTCTCTGCCATCAATAATTCTATGATCGTAGCTTAGGGCAACATACATAATTGGGCGTATTACTATTTGGCCGTTTTGTACCACTGCTCTTTCTACAATATTGTGCATACCTAAAATGGCACTTTGAGGTGGGTTAATTATAGGAGTGCTTAACATAGAACCAAACACGCCACCATTGGTAATGGTAAAGGTGCCACCACTCATTTCTTCTAAGCTTAATTTATTCTCGCGGGCTTTACCTGCAAGTGCCATTACTTCTTTTTCAATTTCTGCTAAACTCATGCTTTCTGCATTGCGAATAACAGGAACTACCAATCCTTTAGGCGCACTAACGGCAATAGAAATATCACAGTAATCGTGAAAAATAATTTCTTCTCCATCTATGTAAGCATTAACAGAAGGAAACTGCTTTAAAGCCACAGTAACCGCTTTGGTAAAAAAGCTCATAAAACCCAAGTTAACACCAAAGGTTTCTTTAAACTGGTTCTTATATTGGTTACGCAAATCCATAATAGGCTTCATGTCTACCTCATTAAAGGTAGTTAACATGGCTGTTTCATTTTTTGCCGCTACCAATCTTCTCGAAACCGTTTTGCGGAGATTGGTCATTTTTTCCCTACGGTCGTTGCGCGTTTTGGCCTCATTGCTAGTTACAGAAAGATCTGCGGCTAGGGCATCTGCCTTAGTTATGCGGCCATCTTTACCAGTACCCACCACGTGTTTTGGGTCAATACCTTTTTCGCTTAATATTTTATGTGCAGCCGGGGAAGGTGTGCCACTAGCATAGGTAGTATTTGCTTCTGGTGCTTTTGCTTCAGCCTTTGGTGCATCAACCTTTTTATCTTCTTTGGCTTTTGCAGCAGGCGCAGGTGCCGCACCTTCTGGGTGTTTGGCATCTGTATCAATTTCTGCTATAAGGTCGCCCACTTTTATGGTATCACCTTCGTTGCCTTTAGTGGTAAGCACCCCAGCAGCCTCTGCATTTAACTCAAAGGTGGCTTTATCGCTCTCTAATTCACAAAGCAATTCATCCATTTCTACATAATCGCCTGTTTTCTTATTCCAGCGAGAAATGCTTACTTCGCTAATAGATTCGCCTACGGTAGGTACTTTTATCTGCAACATACGTTCTTATTTGGACCTGCAAAATAAAGGAAAGCGCGTCCAATTCACAAGCTAAAAAAGTGTTATGACAACTAACTGTAACTTAAGCCTTTTTAACTTTTTTAGTCTTTTTAGCTTTTTCACCTTGTTCTAAACGCACTTGTAGGTCGCTAAGGGCGTTCATATAATAAATATAGGCATCATAGGGCGAGTCGTATGGACTAAAATATTTATGTACATCGCCATCTGCCCAAAACTTAGTGGTCATGTAATAAAAGTGATCGCTGGTAAGCATTTTCTTCCAATCATCTATCATTTTTTCATCCTTGCTTCCATAAACTAACGCTTCTAATTCATAAATTTTAGCAATGGCTTCATCTTGCATAGGGTTGCCAATCCAAGCGCTTAAATCGCGTTCGGTATCTGCCCAACTGGTAAGTTCATGGCAATCGTAAATATCTCTAACGGGGTAGGCTTCTGCGGTTTCGGAAACAGTTTTAAAGCTAAAATCTGGATGCTTTAAAATGTATTCTGGCATATAACGCAAAAACTCAAAAATGCCACTGTGCTCCCATTGGTGTTCACCAAAAGTTTCGTAGTCCATAAATAGGTTAATGGTTTCGCCCATACCTGCAATACTATGCACCCAAGTAGCAAATTTATCTGCCGTAAGCGGGTACTCTTCCCAGGCTTGGTTGCTAAACCTAAAGGCAATATCATCGCTTAATTTATAGTTCTTCAACAAAGATTTTATCTTGCTTACATTGGGCGCTTTGTAAATAAAATTAGGTGAACGATGGTTCAATATTCTATCTACTCCCTCACCAATAATAGCCTCATAACCCATTTCTTCTACAAATGCTGCAAGTTCATTATTGTACTGTAGTTCGGTATTTCTAAAAACCTTAGGCTTTTGATTAAAATATTTCTCAATTAACTTTCCATGCTCTGCCACTTGCTTTTTAAATTCTTCCTTAGAAAAAATATAGGCCAAAGAATGGCAATACGTTTCGGCAATAAACTCTACACAACCAGTATTGGCAAGGTCTACAAAGCTCTGTAAAACATCTGGTCGCCAAGTAGCAAATTGCTCCAACGCCACCCCACTAATAGAATAACTAATTTTAAATTTACCTTCATGCTGCTTAATCAACTCAAGCATTAATTTATTGGTAGGCAAATAACAGCGCTCACTTACTTTATCTAGCACTTGTTTGTTCTTAAGGTCGTCAAAATAATTATGGTTTGAACCAATATCAAAAAAGCTGTAGTTGCGCAAACGGTAAGGCTGGTGAACTTGGAAGTAGAAGCAGATGGATGGCATGGTATTGAGGGTTAAGTATGAAGTATGCTTGCCCGACAAAGCTTTAGCGGTGGCGGGAACTATGAAGTATGAAGTATGAATTATGAGGTATGAAGTAACTCTTAATTCAGGTTCTAAAATAGCAAAAAAAAATTAAAAATGCAACCTTTAAATAACAGATGCACAATTGGAAGTTAGCTATTGCCACAATTATTGGATGTGCCTGCTGAAAGAAATTTTATTTTTTATAGTAAAAGGATTGTCGCAAGAATTAACTACCCTTCCAGAAATTGTATACACCTGCGAATCTTCCCTTTTGCAATTACTCAACATAATTACAAAAAAGGCTAAAATTACAATAATGCTTGTTGTATTTTTCATTACCTTTCCTCCTTATTCAAGGATTAACTTATTAATAAAACGTTCATTGCCAAAACTTATGGTAATAATGTGCATCATATTAGTAAAATTAATTAACTGCTTTCGTTAAATCAATTAATACTTCATTATATCTTCTGCAAGGTTCTACTGTTATAAAAGGTTGATTATTCCTCTTTGGGTCTGCATAATTAGCTCCAATTTTCCACTCATATTTAATAAGACCTACTCTTTTAGCCCTGTTATTGGGGTCATTCCAACCATCGAAATAAAAACTTGAAACTGTGTCAATAAATTGATTATTAATAAAAGGGCCTTTAATAAACTTAAATTTTACACCGTTTGCAATAGAAAAGAATAATGTATCCTTATCTGTATAATTTTTCTCTGTTCTTATTATAACGTTTAAAAAATAATTGGTATCAGTATAAATATTGCCGGCCTCTAAATTTTTGTTTTGTGGAATCATAGATAATAATGGCTTCTGCCCAAATGGCCCGTTCGAAGTAATCAACTCCAGCCTTGAATTAAAACCACCAGGGGTGCTTGAGTAATTTATTGAAAAATTCCCGTTTGCGTCTGTAACTCCAGTTCCCTTTTGGGCATTATCACGCTTGCCATCTGAATAATACCAAAGTTCAAATGCAAGATTACTTATAGGGATTGGGTTATCGCAAGATTTAACTACTTTACCGGAAATTGTATACACCTGCGAATCATCCCTTTTGCAACCAGTTTGAATCAAGTTTAATAACAGAAATGCAAACAAAATTTCTATGAATCTTTTGTAACTCATAAATAGCTTGCTTACTAAATTTTGATATCGAAATAGTTAAACTTTAAACAAGGTTGATGTAAAGCAAAAATATCATTTACTCTTCCATTTTCACCCAATTTCCATGCATAATAACTGTGTGATTTTTTTTGGTATTTAGATGAATTATTGAAGTCATAAAACTGTGCGTTTCTACCAAAAGTAGTATCGATTTCCTGATTTTCTGAAAAGGGCCCAACGACAAAACTCCTAAATTTTCCATTATCAAAACCATAAAAAAGTGTATCCATAGAATTTGTTGGCCTTTGCGGTTTTAGTCTAGCTATAGCAAAGAAGTTATTCTTTTGATAAATTTCACCAATATTTAGATTTTTTCCAATTGGAATTCCATACATATAGTTAAGCGTTCCCTGTCCGTTTGCTTGGCTTCCTCTTATTACCAATTCACCCATGATAGCTGCTTTTTCGTAAGTAAAAGAAAAACTTCCATCCTCTAATGTAGTGCAGGGTATTTCTGCGTATTTCCCATTGCTATTATAGGTATAGGCAAGCATTAATGAATGCCCTGCAACGGGAAGTGGATTATCGCAAGATTGAAGAAATTTGCCAGTTATTGTATGGAAATTATCATCGTTGTTTGGCCTTCTGCATCCAGAAATAATCAAAAGGAGAAATGTAATTACGTTACATGTCAATATTAACTTTTTCATAAACATCCTCGTCATTATTCAATGATTAACTTATTAATAAAACGTTGATTGCCGCAACTAACGGTGATAAAATACATCCCCTTTGCTAGGCTATATTCAGATAAATTTATTGCTGTTGATACTTGCTGTTGGGG
>VEQB01000171.1 GCA_018883485.1 Bacteroidota bacterium | reverse complement strand
AACTCCATTTTGTGAGGCTTCTTTTAGAATTTGAAGCTTCTCTTCTTTGTTTTTTCTTGGTTTTTCTGCTAACATGATTACTCAAATTTAGTAATAATCCTGTCCGATTGTTTAGGGGGGCGTTACAGGGTGTATATAAACCTTTTAACATGTGATTACTGGTTTTCTTTGATTTTATTTCACATGTAAATACTTTAACAATTTCATCAAATTTTACTTCAGTAAAATTTGAGAAACTTAATGGCAATTTTTTTCTCTTCATTTACATTTATATCGTTTTAGGTAACTTTTTATGGGTTCCATCCCAAATTCACTTCTCCGTTTGTCTAATTCAATTGGATTGATTACAGGGTATAGTTTTGGACATGTTTCGCTGTTATCTATTTGCGTCCCATAAATTTGTTCTCGTCCTTGAGAGATTTCAAATCTATCCTTAAAAAAAGGATAATATCTTTTACCTAAATTAGTATTTTTGCCATTATATTCTATCATGTCAAAATACAATAGGATGGTCTGTATAGGCGCATGCAAAATTATCAACCATAATGTTTCAGAGGCTAATGAGCCCACTTTTTCTTCATTAGGCCAACCAATAGAATCTAAAATTACTTTTAGTTGAAGTAAATTCATAGAATCTAAAACTTCTTGATAATTCCAAAGCTCTGTTTCTCTATTTGCATATCTTACGCGATCGATAATAGTTCTTACTGACTGATCAGCTGATTTCATTCTTAACAATTCATATGCTAAATAAGGATATTCCAATTGTTGATGTTTATGAAGAAAGTACTCTTTATGATTATTTTTTAAAAGTTCGAATCTATCATCCGACCTTAGATTCAATAAATCCAAATCATATAAAAAAGTAAAATCTTGATTCATCAATAAAGAAATGTTTAAGTATTTAAAGGCAGAGTCATTTTTACCCCACAAAGCATAATTACAAGCTAGGTTGTAATAATAAACATCTAGAAAATGTCCTTTATTTGTAATTGTTTCTAAAATCTGATTTTTATAGGCTATTTCTGCAAATTCAAAATTTCCTACATCCATTAAACTATCAGCTTTAGAATAGGATGTAATCATTTGTCCAGAACTTGAAACGAAAGAAAATAGTAATAGGGTATAAAAAAATGCAATTCTCATAACATAAAATATTTAGCTATCTCCCTTTCAATAAAATAATTACAAGGATCTGAAACCATAGCAAATTGGCCCACTGGATTAACTTCCAAAAAAATAAATTCCTTATTAATAGTATATATCAAATCTACAGAACCACTATTAAGATTAACTCTCTTAAATAACTTAACTAACTTAACCTCTATTTGCTTTGGCAATTTAAAAGGCACAACTCTATTAGGCTTGGTTCTATTGTATCGTTTAAAATCGATTTTTGTACGCTCGTCACTCTGCGAGAAAATGGCCATGGAATAGAATTTTCCATCCAAATAATAGGATCGTATCTCAAATTCTTTCTGAACTTGTTCTTGAATAAGTGTAGGAAAAAAATCAACAGTCGATAAATAAACTTCTTTCTTTAATACTGAAGTATAGGCAGAAAAAGTTCTTTGATTTATAGAAATAGGTGGATAGTCTGTAATACTTTTAGTAATAAAACTACCTGAAATAGAACTAAGTCTTTGACCAGACATTATAAAAGTAATAGGGGTTTTTAATTTAACTAAGTTAGCAATTCTAAGTACAGAAAGCTTGTTTAAAACTCTGTTACTATACCCATTGATTTTCTTTTTACTTTCCAATATTGAATAAATCTCTTCTTTTATTGCATTGAATTCGCTTTTCAAGATATTTTCAACTCCTTTATACCTATCAGATAAAACATAATCAAATGTTAAATTCAGTTCACCACGTCTATACCAAAAACCACTAATAGCGTCTGAATTAATTGAGCTAGTTTCGGAATCTAGAATAAAAGAATTCCCATTTTCTTTTATTATGATTTCTATAAATTTAAAGTAATCATCTTCGTTAACTCTTATGAAAGGAATTCTATAATGCAAGAACCAATTCAACACATCATTCGTACTAAAGTCTGTATTCTTTGAAATTATTAAAATCAACTTGCCTCAACCTTATAAACTAAATCTATTTAATTGGCTCACAATCTACATTCTCCGAAATAGGATTATCAGCTTGAATTCCTTCTGTTTTAATTATTCTACCATCTTTAACGATTTCTATTCTTACTGATGTTACCTGAGCTGTATCAGAGCAATTATCATTATTTACATTACATGTTTTAATAATTTCTCCTCCTAGTAAATTGTCCAAAAATGGAATCTCACATTTTCTTAAATCTTCAAATAATTTTCCATCCATTCTTTCCAATTTTTTCATTCTCTTTGCGGTTTATCAATCAAAACCTGCTGAAAACTTTAATGGTTTAAAAATAAAATAAATTATTTACAGTTCATAACGCTAAAATTTTCAGGCAAAGGCGTGTGGTGTCTCACGACATGACTAGGGTGCTTCACAGCGGCCGGGCAAGGTTTTTTCTACTCCCTCTCACAACCCTGGTTGGGTATGTATATCATACAGCGTGGTGCTTCTTAGGGTGTAATATGCCTGCCAATAGGCTGCAATTGCATTTAAATAAATTTGTTTTGCTTGCAATTGCTGGTTTTGTGCAAGCAATAAATCTGTATAGGTTATTTTACCAGCTTGGTATTTATTTGAACTGATTTCATACCTACGCTTTGCTATGCTATCTGTAAATTGGGCATTATTAATTTGTTGTAGTGAAATATTATAAGCTTGTAGTTGACCCATTATATCATTGGTGATGCGCTGTTCTAATTGTTGTATTTGTAGTTGCTGATTCTTTAATTGATAGTCTGCAATTTTAAAACTAGCAGTATTTGCACCCGAACTAAACAATGGTACTGCAACACCTATGGTAGCATTTTGTTGGGTAAGCAGGTTTTGATAAGCATCATTTAAAATAGGTGCCGATTGGTTGCTACCGTATCCTGCTATTAAGTTAAAACTTGGTATGCGACTTAATTTAGCCCGTTGCAATACAGCTTCGTTTTGTAACTGCGCTAATTTTTGTTGTTCATATTCTGGACTATTGTTTTTGAATGAAGCTATTAATTGCGTTAATGTACTTTCTGTAATTGAATTAATTGCACCATTATTTGGTTTGCTTTCCACCAATTTAAGCTCTGTTGCCGGTATAGCTAGTAAGTTAAAAAACTTAATTTTCTGTAAGTCATAATTCGCCTTTACTTGTTGCAGTTGTGTGGTGGTATTGAGCTGCTCCAGTTGTATTTGCAAGTATTCTTCTTCGCCAATTTTGCCCAATTTTAGTTTGAGAGATGCTATTTGCAGTAGGCTGTCAGTATTGATCAAATTAGCTTGCAGCATCAGCAAGTTTTGCTGTGTTTGCAACAACGCATGAAATTGATTGCTGACTTCCAAAGCCAATTGTTCTTGTTGTTTGATAAATACTTTTGAACCAATTAAATTAGTTATGCGTGCAGTTTTTAGATTAAAAGCCGTTTCATTAAACCGAAACAAGGGTTGATTAAACCCCAGCACGAAGGGTTGTGTATTGTAGTTGGTGGTGCGGTCTCCGCTTAGCCTATCAAACCTGTTGATGTTACTGCTTGCCGTAAATGTGCCACCAGTAGCTGCAATTTTTTGGCTTAGGCTTACACCCATGGTGCTATATGCTTGCTCAACTGTTGTAAACTTAATGGTACCATCGGGTTGGGTTACGCTGGTAATGCTGCTATTGTAGCCGGGCAAGTTTGCGTTGAGGTTTACCTGCGGAAACAATTGTGCGCGCTGCAATTTGTAGGTTTGCTCGGCTACCTGTGCCTGGTTTTGGTTAATGAGTGCTTGCAAGCTTTGCTGCTGTGCAAGGCTAATGGCTTGTTGCAGGCTTAGGGTTGTTTGGGCCATTAAATAATAAGGTAAATAGAATGCCAACAATAGCATTAATCTGATGACTACAATGTGCCTATTTAGTTTACGTTGCTTTTGCATATTTTTCCTTGGCTAGTGCAGAGGTGTAATATTTTTGAAGCAACTGATAAATCATAAACTCTTCAAAGCGCTGATTTGAGTTGAAAAAGCGATTCACAAACATGTGGTTATAACTTGGTATTAACTCATCAATGGTTTTACCATTTTTCGTTTGCTGAATATTATTTGATAAAGGTTGTAATTGCTGCTTTTGCTTTTTGTAAATCGTAAGCACTTGTTTAAAAAAAATGTCATTCTTTAAATCTTCTGGTATAGTTCCATTATTTAATTTTTCAATATTTGCTGAGTTGTTTCTGTATGTGACTTTTATTCTATCCCTTAGCATTTGTGATTGTTGCAGCCCAAACTCCCTTGCGAAAACGTTGGCACTTTCCTCTATCAAGGTTAAACGTTCTTCGGTGTTGTAACCAAACGCATCAAACAAATTTATTACACCAAGTAAACCCACTAAAAATCGGTGAGTTTGTAACTGGTCAGTTTTAATCAATTTTAGGATTTCTATAGTTGTTTGTGAATTGATATAAAAAACCGATTCCGATATGTCTATTGTTTTATGCCCGTATCGTTCCAGTTCGCGTTGGTAAGTATCTGTCTGTATTTTCCAGATTATTCTTTGCTTTACAAGTCCTGCAAGCTCTTTTTTAATAATTGTGTTTAAAGCAGTAAAATCCGTTGTGTGGGTCAATTGAAATCGTAAACGAATGTGATTTTTGGGGTCTGCGTAACGTATAAAAAACCACTTATTTATAACACCTTCTTTTTGCAGTTTATGAGTAATTTTATCAATTTGTTGAATAAGTATTTTATCTGCTGTTTTAGTTCCGGTATAAAGTTTAAAATATACCCATTCGCTATATGGTTCAAAAATTCGTTGGGTACTAGCTTGTGCAATCTTCTTTTGATTTCGTAATTCAGTAACTGCTTCTGTCTTATCAGCTTGTTTTACAAATGGGATAATGATTTCGTTTGTATAGCCATTGCCGTTTTCATCTTTAACCAATAAGTTATTTTCGTTAAACAAGCTCTCCGTAAGTTTAATCGTAGTATATTTTTTTGCGACATCTAATAGAATATCTAAGCATAATTGATTTGTAAGGTCCAACAACAATTCATTATCACCCTCACTTAAAAATACTTTTTCGGGTAAATTGTATTCTTTAATCAAGTCAGCAAACATTGTTTCACGTAGTTCCGGCTTTGCTTTTTGTATAGCAAGTAATTTTGCCGTTTGCACATTCCAATAGGCTGGTGAGAGTATGACGTTCTTATAAGTAACTCTCGGTAAATATTTTTCGCTACTCAAAAAACTCCAATTCCATCCAAAATATCCTTTAATACCTTGATGCTGCAAATCGCATAAGAAATGATAAATGGGTAAACCCATTGCTGAATAATTGTGTGCATTTGCCATACGTGGTAGCACTTCTTTATTTAATCGCTTTGAACGTAATACAACCTTATCGTTTTTAACGCTTACCATCAGGTCATTAACTTGTATTTGCTGTTTATGGGGCAAGGTACTCAAAGCTAGGTAAGGTAT
>VEQB01000003.1 GCA_018883485.1 Bacteroidota bacterium | reverse complement strand
GTACAGTAGTATTTGAAAACTATACAGAACCAACAGATGGTTCAAACCGTTACACTTGGAACTTTGGCGATGGCAGTGCCACAAGCAACCAAGTACACCCTTACCATACGTTCCCGGCCTTTGATACCTTGTTTAGAGTATGCCTAACAGCCACCAATGATTGTGGTAGCTACACGTGGTGCGATACTGTTTATATTGACAGTGCGCATTGGGGAGGCGGGATGCGTTTGTGGGGAGAAGGAGAAAGAGAAAGAGTAGGAGAAAGAGAAGGTGAAAGAGTTGGAGGAGGAGGAATTGAAGCATTTGTTTATCCTAATCCAACGGAAGGAAATACGACCTTGGCTTACCGAATACAAGATGATGCCAAACTACTCATCACCGATGCGCAAGGAAAATTGGTATGGCAAACCGAATTAAAAAGTGCCAGCGGCCAGATGCCAGCAGCCAGCCGCCTTCTTCTCATTCCCTCCCAAAACTTCGCCTCCGGCATGTACTACTATACCCTTCAAACTAAAGCAGCAATTGTTAGAAGCAGGTTTGTGGTGAGGTAAGAAGACCCATCCTTTTCCGCGTTTTGCGTATAGCCAAGTTTTGCGCATATTTGCAACCTATGAGTGTAAGACAGGAAAAGTTTGCAGGGTTGGTTCAACAACATTTAGCCGAGATATTTCAAAGAAACCCGGAACTAGTTGGGAAGCAATTTGTAACTATTAGTAAGGTGGAGGTTTCTCCAGATTTGGGCGTGGCTAAAGTATTTTTGAGCCTGTTTAGTAAAACACGCCGCACAGAGCTCATGAACTTAATTCAACTTAACAACCGTGAAATTCGTAAGGCTTTGGCCACAAAAATTCGCAACCAAGCTAGAATAGTTCCAGAACTTACCTTTATTGAAGACGATAGCCTTGATTACGTTTTTAAGATGGAAGAAGTATTAAAAAAAGTGCACGCCGAAGACGAACGCAAAAAACAAGATAAACCAAAGGAAGATTAAACATGAATTACGATCCTATAAAGAAAGACCTTGGAATAGTTTTTAATAGAAACCCCTTTCTTAGAAAGCTATTCTATCAACTCCTCAATCTTTTGCTGCTAAGAACATGGCACGTTCATAGAGAATTAAAAGCTTGGATGAAAAATAATGCGAAAGCAAAAATTCTGGATGCTGGCTCTGGCTTTGGGCAATATAGTTTTTATTTAACTGGTAAAAGTAGCCAATACAGCATTGATGCTTTAGATGTTAAAGAGGATCAAATTGCAGATTGTAACCAGTTTTTTAAAAAAGTTGGGAGAGATAATGTAACCTTTTCCTTTGGCGATCTTACCAAACCTATTGCAGAAAACAAGTATGATTTAGTGCTTTGTGTAGATGTAATGGAACATATTTTAGAAGATGTAGACGTGTTTACCAATTTCAATCAGGCTATGAAGTCTGGGGCTATGTTGCTTATTTCAACCCCTAGCGACCAAGGCGGAAGTGATGTGCACGAAGAAACTGGAGAAAGCTTTATTGGCGAGCATGTTAGAGATGGCTACCCAGTTGAAGAAATGGCTGAAAAATTGAAAAAAGCAGGTTTTAACAAAATGGAAATTCTCTATAGTTATGGCAACCCAGGTAAGATTGCTTGGAAACTTAGTATGAAGTATCCTATGCTGATGCTGAACAGTTCAAAATTATTCTTTTTAATTCTACCTTTTTGGTATTTGATAACTTATCCATTTTCTTATTTACTAAATTGGTTAGATACACATACCACACATAAAACGGGCACTGGCCTAATTGTTAAAGCTTGGAAAGATTAAGTTTTCTGCTTGAACCTACCACTGCATATAGCCACACGATACTTCTTCTCTCAAAGAAAAAGAGGCGGGTTTAATGCAGTAACCATTATCTCTTACATCTCTTTGTTAGGCTATGCCGTTGGGGCTGCAGCCTTATTTATTGTCTTATCTGTTTTTAATGGCTTCGAACACCTGTTTGTTAGCATGTATAGCAACTTTGATGCAGACTTACGCATTACATCTGCCAAAGGAAAAACTTTCGCCATAAGCGATTTACCCATCAATCAATTACTTGCCACCGGTTTAATTAATAGTAAAACCTGGGTTTGGGAAGAAAACGCTTTGTTACGCTATAATAAAAAACAAACCATTGCAACTGTTAAAGCAGTAGATGAAGCGTACGTTAAGACCAATCCCTTAGACAGTCATTTATTGCGTGGGCTGCTTATTTTAAGTGAGGGAGATACCTCTTATGCTTGGGTTGGACAAGGTTTAGGCTATCAACTTGGGGTAGACCCAGATGATCAGTTTAATTTTTTAGGAATTTACCTTCCTAGAAAAGGCAAAGTAGATATGCTAAACCCAGAAGGAGCTTTTGTACATGGCATCTTATTTCCATTAGCAGTATTTGGAATACAAGAAGAGGTAGATAACAAGTATGTGATTATACCCTTAAAGTATATGCAAGAATTGTTAGAAGATACCAATAGAGTAAGCGCACTTGAGTTGCGTTTAATGAGCGGTATTAACTTAAATACAGGAAAAGAACGCATCGAGGAAATACTTGGCAATAACTATATCGTAAAAAACAGATTTGAGCAAAGAGATAGTTTTTTTAAGGTGATGCAAAGTGAAAAAACCATTAGCTATTTTATACTTGTTTTTATATTACTCATAGCTGCGTTTAATACAATTGGTTCCTTATATATGTTGGTTATAGAAAAGAAACGCGATTTATTTGTTTTTTCAAGCTTAGGTTTAACACCATTAAAAGCTAGTTTAATTTTTGTATGGCATGGCTTATGGATAGCGCTATCAGGCGGATTAACAGGTATAGGATTAGGCGCATTGGTTTGTTTGGGTCAACAAAAATTTGGTTGGGTTTCTTTAGAAACAAGCAATGCCATAAAAATGAGTGCCTACCCTGTTTTGCCCAAATGGGAAGATGCGCTACTGGTCTTTCTAACCCTGTTGGTAATGGGTTTCATCACGGCCTTATACCCAGCAAGGAAAGCGGCTCAAATTATTGTTCAAGATAAATAGTTTCGAGTACTGTTTGGCCAACTGCCTTTAGGGTATTTCTATCTATTATACTCATGTTATCATTCACCGTATGCCAATGCGCAGGGAAACGAGAGTTGGTGCCTTCGGTATAATGTATAATGTCTATCATAGGTATTCCTGCAATAGTGTTTACAAAGAAATGATCATCGGTAATATAGCCACCTTGCATGTAATAGAAGTAATTGGTATATCCTAACTTAGTTGCTAAATCCCAAACCTTTCGCAAGGGTTTCTCTGCATACTGAAAACTATAACCTTCAAAAATAAACCTTGCATTAAAGGCACCCACCATATCTAATAATATACCATACTCGGCCTTGTAACCAGGAGTATGTTTGTTCTTACTCCAATATTGCGAGCCTAAACAATAGCTTTCACTGCCTTTATCAGACTTGCCCAAATCTTCGGCATCAAAGCAAATAAAATCGACACCAATAGATGGATTTTTAGCTTTCATTGCCCTTGCCATTTCAAGCATTACAGCTACTCCAGAAGCCCCATCATCTGCGGCCATAACCGGTTTATCATGGTTGGCAGGGTTTAAATCATTATCTGCATAAGGTCTGCTATCCCAATGGGCAGCTATTAGAATTCGCTTTGCGGCCTTAGGATTAAAGGAGGCAATAATATTTCTAATTTTTAAGGTCCTTCCATCCCAATTTTTCACATCGGCCCTTTGTTCTATTACTTGGGGAGCATACTTTTTAAACTCAGCAACCAAATAATCACCACAAAGCGTGTGAGCCTCGCTATTACAAATACGTGGGCCAAAAGAGACTTGTTTTTCAGTAAAATAATAAGCACTATCAGCATTAAAAACCGGACCAACTAATTGGTAAGAAACCACAGCAGGCTTCTCTGTTATTGGTTCATCCGAAGATTTTTTCTTTTGAGGTTCATCTGCGCAAGCACTAACCAAAATGCTTAAGCAGGCAGAAATAATTATTAACTTTATTTTCATTTTTTATTTGTTAAAAACCTGTTCCATTAAAGTTACATCCAAAAATTTGCCAAATTTAAATCCCACCTCATGCATTACACCTATTGTGGTAAATCCATTTCTTTCATGCAAACGAATACTTAGTTCATTTCCTTGTGTTATTCTAGATAATAAATAATGTAGCCCAACCTTCTTTGCCTCTGCAATTAATGCGGGAAACAATATACTACCCACACCTCTATCTCTATACTCTTGATGAACATAAATTGAAACCTCCGCGGTTCCATCGTAGGCAGATCTGTCGCTCCAACGGTTTAAAGAGGCCCAGCCACATAGTGCTTGTTCATAATAAGCTACTAAAACAGGATGCTGAGCGTCATGGTTGTTAAACCAAATCAATCTGTCTTCTAAGCTTTTTTCTTCAGTATCAAAAGTAGCAACTCCATTACGCACCGCCTCATTATAAATTTCTGTAATCATTGGCAAATCTGCTATAGTTGCCAACCTTATTTGCAATTGCTCTGGCTTAATACGCATAAAAACCTTTTCCACTTTTTTTACCATGGTAACCCGCATCTACCTTTTGCTGCTGAATACGGCTTGGTCTAAACTTGGCATCGCCGTGGAACAATTGATAAATGCTATTTGTAACAGAAAAGTTAGTATCTACACCTATCAAATCCATTAACCTAAAAGGACCCATTTTAAACCCACTACTTTCCATTAAGGCATCAATATCTTCAAAAGAAGCAACCTGCTCCTCTAACACTTTTAATCCTTCCACATAATAATGGCGCGCTACTCTATTTACAATAAATCCTGGAGCATCTTTAGCCATAACACATGTTTTGCCCAAGGAACTTACCCATTGTAGGCAGTCTTGTGCAACACTATTTTCGGTTTGAACACCACTAATAATTTCAACTAATTTCATTACAGGTGCAGGATTAAAAAAATGAATGCCTACTACCCTTTCTGGATTTGAAATTTTAGCTGCAATTTGAGTAACAGGAATGGATGAGGTATTGGTTGCTAAAATACAATCAGGTGTATTTATGGCAGCAACCGCTTGAAAAAACTCATGTTTAATCTCAAGTTTTTCTACTACAGCCTCCAAAATTAAATCTGCTTTCAAATCGGTAATAACCTGCGTAAATAGCAATCTACCTAAAATCTCTACCCTATTTTCTGAGGTAATTTTCCCTTTAGAAACTAGGCTTTCCAATGACTTCTCAATATTCGCTCTTGCTTTTTCAAGCATAGCTGGCATTATATCAAAAAGCATAACATTAAAACCTGCAGTGGCACAAACCTGTGCTATGCCACTTCCCATGGTACCTGCACCCGCTATGGCTATTGTTTGTATCTTTCTCATCTGTTATCTGTCAAAATTGCTGAATATTTTATCGGCATTACTATTGCTTTACAAATAAAAGTTAAATTTGCAATCATTCTATCCAATTATGATCACAGTAAGCGAAAAAGCTAAAAAACATATATCCAACTTAATGTTAGAGCAGCATTATGATGAAAACTATTTTTTAAGAGTTGGCGTAGACAGCGGCGGTTGCTCAGGTTTATCCTATAAATTAGATTTTGACAATGTGGTAAAACCAGGGGACGAAGTTTTTGAAGACAACGGTGTAAAAGTAGTAACCGACAAGCGCAGTGTGCTTTATCTTTTTGGAACTGAGCTAGATTTTAGCGACGGTTTGAACGGAAAAGGCTTTGCTTTCAACAATCCAAATGCCTCAAGAACATGTAGTTGTGGCGAAAGTTTCGCAGTTTGAGGATAATTTTCGCTTGAATTTTTGAAATTCTTTTGCAATGGCTATATTTGCCCTCCCAATAAAGGACTAACAATCCAACTAAAAAAAGAAAAGTATTGACTCATGGCTAATCATAAATCAGCAAAAACAAGAATTAGAAACAACGCAGCTAAGCGTTTACGTAATCGTTACCAAGCTAAATCTACGCGTACTTTAGCTAAACAATTACGCACATCAACCGTAAAGAGTGAAGCAGAAGCTTTATTAAAAGAAGTGAGCTCTATGTTAGATAAATTGGCAAAGCGTAATATTATTCACAAGAATAAAGCAGCTAACCAAAAATCTAAATTAGCAAAAGCGGTAAGTAAAATTGGTACCAATCCAATTCCCGAAAAGAAAGTTGTTCGCAAAAAAGCGGCAGTAAAAAAAGCATCTAAATAAGCTTTATATCTAAAATATTGGCCGAAATAAGAAATTATTTCGGCCTTTTTTGTTTGTTTACATCAATACTTCCTATTTAATTATTCCGATAAACAGGATTTAAGGACGGTTAAAAACTTGGGGCCTAATTCATATTCCACTAGCTTTGGGTTATGGAAAACCAAGAACCAAATTTAGCCATCAGATTTCTTGCCGAAGATGAGCGCCCAAGAGAAAAATTAATGAATCTAGGGCCGCGTGCACTCTCGCATGCAGAACTACTTGCTATACTTATCAATTCGGGTAATAAAAATGCTTCTGCTTTGCATTTAGCAAGGCAAGCACTTGTAGTAGCCGGCCATAATCTTCAAAAACTCCAACGCATGTCGTGGCAAGAATTAAGCGAAATAAAAGGTATTGGCGCTGCCAAAGCCCTAACCCTTACTTCAGCCTTCGAATTGGGTAAAAGACGAAGAGAGGAGGAGGCGAAAGAGATTACAAGAATTAACAATAGTAGAGAAGCGTATCTGCAATTTGAATATTTAATGGAAGACCACGCTCGCGAAGAATTTTGGATCCTTTTATTGAATAGAGCCAATGGCATTATTGCTAAAATTAGATTGAGTGAGGGCGGCACCTCTGGCACTGTTGTTGACCCAAAAATTGTATTTCAAATTGCCCTTAAAAATTTAGCCTCTAACATTATTCTTTGCCATAACCATCCATCTGGAAACTTAAACCCAAGTACTCAAGATATTGAGTTAACTAAAAAACTCTGTGCGGGTGCAAGGCTCTTAGACATCTATGTTAGAGACCATATTATCTTAGGAAATCAGAAGTATTTTAGCTTTGCAGATGAAGGATTAATTTAATTGATTATTTTTGAAGACTATGCTTTTGCAGTATATACAAAAATTTAGATTGTGGTTGAGGCAATACCCCACTGCCCGCAAATTTCTCAAGTTTGGCATTGTGGGCGCAACCAGTGCATCTGTTAGCTTAGGTGTTTTTTGGTTGCTCTCTCTTCAGTTTCCTGCATTAAACCTAATGTCTAAAGCTATTGGTTATGTTATGGGGTTTTTTGTAGGATTTACGCTAAATAAATTCTGGACCTATATTGATCAAACCGAAGAAGATGAAAAGTACTTGCTTAAATACATTTTGGTTTATGCTTTCACTTTCCTTGTTTACTTGGTGGTTAATTTTGTCTTCGACCATTTTCTAAACCCAAATTTATGGTTTGCCGAGATGGCTAAATCATTTCAATTAGATATGACAAGTTTGTGGTTAATTGAAAATGGCCCCTTGGTTTCAAATGTACTTGCCATTTTTATAAATATATTTCTGAATTTCTTTGGCACCAATAAGCTTGTGTTTAAAGTGCCAGAACCAAATCATTTGTTTGATTAGTAATAAAAAAGTTTTCAAGCCTTACCGTTAATAAAATAATCCCCGCGCTAGGCAAGCTATCTCCTCAACCATAACTTAATCAAACCTATACCAATTTTAGGGTCTTTTCTATTTACTCAAATACATGCTCTTTTCTTTGTAAAGCATTCTAAAATGAGGGTCTTGCAAATCCTTTATAAACCTAATGGCTTCACCAGTAGATTTCATTTCTGGCCCTAGTTCTTTATTTACATTTGGAAACTTATCAAAGCTAAAAACAGGTTCTTTAATCGCATACCCTTTTAACTTTCGTTCAAAGGTAAAGTCTTTTATCTTTTTAGCTTCAAGCATCACTTTAGTGGCGATGTTAATGTAAGGAATTTGATAGGCTTTGGCTATAAATGGCACTGTTCTACTCGCCCTTGGGTTGGCTTCAATAACAAATACTTTTTCATCCTTAATGGCAAACTGAATATTTAACAAACCTCTAATATTCATTTTAACTGCCAACATTTTAGCATAGGTTTCCATAGTGGCCTGTACTTTCTCACTTAAGCTAAAAGGTGGCAAAACCGCAGAACTATCGCCAGAGTGAATTCCTGCCGGTTCTATATGCTCCATCATGCCTACAATATGAACATCCTCTCCATCACAGATTAAGTCAATTTCTGCCTCTTCTGCCCTGTCTAAAAAGTGATCTATCAAACAACGATTTCCCGGCAAATCACCTAACAAATCTATAACCGCTTGCTCAAGGTCTTCATCATTAATTACAATCTTCATTCCCTGGCCACCCAACACATAACTTGGTCTAACTAATACAGGGTAACCTACCTTATTGGCCACTGCAATAGCCTCATCTGCATCCTCGGCTACACCATAATCTGGATAAGGAATATCTAATTCTTTCAATAAATCTGAAAAGCTTCCACGATCTTCCGAAATATCCATATCAGGGAAACTTGTTCCAATAATCTTAATGCCATGCTCATGTAGTTTTCTAGCCAATTTAAGCGCTGTTTGACCACCCAATTGCACGATTACACCTTCTGGCTTTTCCAATTCAATAATCTCACGCAAGGTTTCCCAAAATACTGGCTCAAAATAAAGCTTATCAGCCATGTCAAAATCTGTACTTACCGTTTCTGGATTACAGTTTAGCATGATGGCCTCATAACCCGATTCCTTTGCTGCCAACAATCCATGAACACAACTATAATCAAACTCAATTCCTTGTCCAATGCGATTTGGGCCAGAACCAAGCACAACAATTTTTTTCTTATCACTAACAATGCTCTCGTTTTCTCCATCAAAAGTGCTGTAGAAATAATTGGTAGGCGATGGAAATTCTGCTGCACAAGTATCTACCATCTTGTAAATTCTATGAATGCCCATCTCCTTTCGTAAATCCCATACATCGTCCTCAGTAGTATCACCCCCAAGCAAATATGCCACTTGAATATCGCTGTAGCCTTTTTGCTTCAACTCGATTAAAATTTCCTTGGGAAGATTCTTTAAATTAAATCGCTTGGTGTCATTTTCTAACCTCACCATGTCATTAATTTGTGTAAGAAACCAGCGGTCTATGCGCGTTAATTTCTCCAAAGAAGAAATGGGCATTCCTAAACTTAAGGCATCTTTAACGGCAAATATTCTATCCCAACTTGGGTTCTTTAGTTTCTCAACAATATCCTCCAACTTTCTTTGTTGAAATCCGTCTGCGCCCAAACCGTTGCGTTTAATCTCCAAACTTTGAGTAGCCTTTTGCAGTGCCTCTAAAAAGGTTCTTCCAATACCCATTACCTCACCAACAGATTTCATTTGTAAGCCTAAGGTTTTGTTTGAACCCTTAAACTTATCAAAATTCCAACGCGGTATTTTTACAATTACATAATCTATGGCCGGTTCAAAATAGGCTGAGGTAGTTTTAGTCACAGGGTTTTTTAACTCATCTAAGTTATATCCTATGGCTAACTTAGCCGCTATTTTGGCTATTGGATAGCCAGTGGCTTTAGATGCTAAGGCCGAAGAGCGCGAAACCCTTGGGTTAATCTCTACAGAAATAATTGACTCGTCTTCTGGATTTACCGCAAACTGTACATTACAACCTCCCGCAAAATTTCCAATGGAGCGCATCATATGAATGGCCATGGTACGCATACGTTGAAAAACAGTATCGCTTAAGGTCATCGCCGGTGCCACCGTAATAGAATCTCCAGTATGAATGCCCATCGGATCAAAATTCTCTATTGTACAAATGATGGCTACACTATCATTCTTATCTCTTAATAGCTCTAATTCGTACTCCTTCCAGCCAAACACAGCCTTTTCAACCAACACTTCATGCGTAGGTGAGGCCGATAATCCTCTTCGCAAGGCCGCATCTAATTCTTCCTTTACCCAAACAAAACCACCGCCAGTGCCGCCTAAGGTATAACTTGGACGAATTACCAATGGAAACCCTATTTTTTGTGCAATCTCTTTTCCTTCTAAAAAGGAGTTGGCCACTTTAGAATCGGCCACCGGTACGCCAATGTCTATCATCTTTTGGCGAAACTTTTCACGATTTTCTGTAGTATCTATAGCTGCAATATCTACCCCAATCATGCGCACTTTGTACTTTTCCCATAAGCCCATTTCATCGCATTCTATGGCTAGGTTCAAAGCGGTTTGGCCACCCATGGTTGGTAATACCGCATCTATTTGGTGCTCTTGTAAAATTTGCTCTATAGATTGAGGATTGAGTGGCAACAAATAAACATGATCTGCAGTTACCGGATCCGTCATAATAGTGGCAGGGTTGCTATTAATCAAAATAACTTTAATTCCCTCCTCCTTTAAAGAACGCGAGGCCTGACTCCCACTATAGTCAAACTCGCAAGCTTGACCAATGATTATTGGGCCACTGCCAATAATAAGTACAGATTGAATACTAGTGTCTTTAGGCATAATTGGTTTAGATCTTAATTGATGTAGGTGCAGGTATAAATTGTACAAAACTAAGCCCTTATTCCGAATTGAGAAACAAAAGATTAAAATGTGGAAATATTTTCAATTTGAGAAGATGACGCACTTATTTAATTTCTTGAGCAATTTAAACAAGTTAACTCTAGGTAAGAACAAAAGGTGAGAGCTCTCGTAAAACACCTAAATAGCTTTGTATAATTGCATAACTTGCAACTAATTATATAGGCGATTTTTGGAATAATAACGCTTGTATTTATCGTTTTGTTCTCATTTGAAATAAGCATGGTAGTTTGCGAAAAAACACTTTACAAACCAAGCCGTTGTAACTCCTCAAAGGTAACTCACATTCCTAATTCTATTCTAGTTTACCTATCTCTAAATTGGAGAGATAAGGTTAAGAAATAATTCATACCAGCCGCTGGCAAAAACAAAGCAGTGTGACCTCTGTTTCCTTGACTATCAATTGTATTGCTTCCGCCTAAACTTCCGCTTGGGGCGTAATTTGCATTAAGCATATTATTTACCCTAAAAGAAAGTCTTAATTGGTGTTTTTGCTTCGTTAGGGGTAAGCGGTAAGAGAACCTCGTATCAATGGTGTAAAAAGAAGGCAGACTTAAAGCCTCGTTTTCTGTATTATCTAAGAATTGCTTAGAAACATATCTCAATTGAACTGCAGCTTCCCAATTTTGATCCAAACTCTCGAAGGCTGTACCAATAAGATGAATTTGCTCTGGACTTAAGGCGAGCGAAGTATTGGTATAGGAAACTGCTACCGGTGTGGAATCAAAAGGGTTATACGTTTGTGTAAAGGACTTAACACCATTATTGCTAAGAGCAGAGCTTCCATAAAGAGACCACATTTTGTCTAACTGGAAAAAATATTCCACTTCTAAACCGCGGCGCCAACTCCGACCTACATTTCCTGTAACAGCATATCCAAATGAGTTAACAGCTCCAGTTCCTACTATTTGATTGCTAAATTCCATGGCATAAGCATTGATGAATAATTTATGCCTTCCGCTAAGCCTATACCCAACTTCAGTATCCCAAACTTGCTCTGGATTAATTTCATTTTGTTTAATATCTCTTGGCGCAAAATCATCTTGTAGATAATCAAATCTTGTTGGTTCTCGATATCCTAGGCCCGAAAAAGCATAAAGCATATGGCCTTGAGCAACCTCCAGATTTAAGCCCATTCTAGGATTTACAAAAACCCAATTCATATCTTCTACCTTACCATAGGAGGGTCTTATTGCCATGGGTTGGTCTATGTAAGAGAAGCTTGTAGTTCTTGCTTGCAAATCAGCAAAAATCTTAAGCTTGCTGCTTAGGGCAACCTGGCCTTTTACAAATGCGCTCGCTTCTTGCTTTGTTCCTGTATTCCTATATACCTCATGGTTTGGTTTTATGCCTGTTGGTATCCTGCTGCCACTCATTATTTCCATAAAATGATCGGCACTAAAATAATTGGCATGCAACCCAGAATTTAATTCAAGCCTATTGGTTTTATAAGTATGTGTTATAAAAGCACCATAAAATTGTTGATCCAAACGATAAGAGCTCATCATATCACCAGAAGTAAAAGAGGTATCGGAGCCAGAAACATAAGGGGGCATATTAAAAAAATCATAGCCATAACCCCAGGCCTCTGGAAACAAAAATTGAAACTTTGGTGCTGCCCCTTTAATAAAATAAGCGCTTGCCTGCAAAGTGTTTTTAGAATTTAAGGCAATATAATATTGCAACTGATTAAAAAATTGTTGAAAAGCATCTGACTCGCCATTTACAAAAGGGTTTGATTTCTTATTCGCATCAAAGGTGCTTTTGTCTATTCCTAAGTAGGCCAGCTCGCTCTTTGCAAATCCACCGAAGGCATTGAAGCGCAGCGAACCCTTTTTTAATAGTCTAACAACACTCAATTGGTATGATTCTATTTGGGCCGAGGAGTTATTTCTAAAACCATTTGTTCTTACTTGACCTAATTTTATATAACTCATCCATTTTTGGTTGATTAGCCCACTTTGCACGCCAACACTTACTCTGCTTGAACCAAAAGACCCAAAACCTAAATTAATATCTGTTTCAAAAGATTGTTTGGCTTGCGTAGTTTGCATTTGAACCGAACCGCCAAAAGCCGCTACTCCATTAGTTGATGTTCCTAAACCACGTTGCACTTCTACTGCATCTGTACCACTTAGTAAATCTGCGAAATTATTGAAAAAAACACCTTGGTTTTCTGGATCGTTAATTGGAATACCATTGATAGTAGTGTTAATCCTGGTTTGGTCTATGCCTCGCATCCTAAAAAAACTGTATCCAATTCCAGTTCCGTTATCGCTATAGGCATTAACAGCAGGCAGTTGTTGTAAAACTGTTGGCATATCTGCACCGTAATAAATTTGCCGCAACTGCTTTTTATCAATACGACTAAAAGTGAGCGGCTTTTGAAGTGATGGTTGAATCTCCTTAACTACCACTTCTTGCAACCCAATAGGCTGCGAACTTGTGTCTTGCTGGGCCATTGCATAAAATGGCATTAACAGCAACGTTGCTATATATTTTGTTTTTTTCATACTTTTCCCATTCGCAGGCATTATCCTGATCAGGTTCAGAGGGTTTGTTCTCAGCCATTGTTTGCACAAATAGCACCCCTAAAGACGCTGCAAATATAAAAGTTTTTGGTTGGCAAAAGCAACTCTCATCTTTAAAGATGACCAATTAAACTTTTTTTAAGTTGACTTGTCTAAAGATTTTGCACCTTTGAAGCCCTATAATTTATTCGCATTGAAAATATTTAACAGAAGTTTATTCATCATATTACTTACGCTCTTTTCTTTAAACCTATTTGGCCAGGCAACAAACTATAGTTTAGTTGGCAAAATTGGGGACAAATCGTCGCTAGAGCCCTTGCAGGGAGTTAGCGTTTCTCTTCTTAAGAACGATAAATTAGTTGCAGGAACGGCTACTGATGCTGCTGGTGGTTTTCAAATTAAGAATCTTTTTCCAGGAGAATACTTGCTTCAAGTAAGCTTTATTGGCTATAAAATTAAAAAAATGCCCTTCATAATTGGTTCAGAAAATAAGGTGCTTGGGTTGATTTTATTAGAGGCAGATAATAATAATCTAAAAGAGGTTACCATAGAAAGCAAGCAAATAAGGGTTGAACAAAAAGGCGATACAACCAGCATAAATGCAAGTGCATACAAAGTTAATCAAGATGCAACAGCAGAAGACTTGGTTAAAAAAATGCCTGGTATTACTGTTGAAAATGGAACTGTAAAGGCACAAGGAGAAGACTTAAAAAAGGTGCTAGTAGATGGCAAAGAGTTTTTTGGCGACGATGCGCAAATGGCCTTAAGGAACCTTCCGGCAGAGGTGGTAGATAAAGTTCAAATTTTTGACAGGATGAATGATCAGGCCCAATTTACGGGTTTTAGAGATGGAAATACTGAAAAAACGATGAATATAACAACCCGCAATGGGAAAAACCAAGGAACTTTTGGTAAAGCCTATGCAGGTTATGGAACAGATAACCGCTACCAAGCAGGCATCACAATGAACTATTTTAAAGCCAATAGAAGAATTACTTTGTTGGGTATTTCAAATAATATCAATCAGCAAAATTTTTCAATGCAAGATTTATTTGGAGGTGGGGCAGGAAGAATGGGGGCTATGATGTCGAATAGAGGTAGCGGAAGATCTCCTGGTATGCCTCCTATGGGTGGCGCTGGAGAGTTCTTTGTAGGCCAACAAGCGGGTATTGCTACCACCAATTCTATTGGTTTAAATTATACGGATAAATGGGGAAGTAAAACAAACGTGCAAGGGAGCTACTTTTTTAACAATAGCAATACTTATACAGAAAGGGTTGTGAATAGGAATTTCCTAGTTAACCCAGAAGTTAAACAACTTTACCTAGATTCTACAGGAAGCGATAACAACAATTTTAACCACCGCTTTAATCTAAGATTAGAGTACGCAATTGATAGCATGAATTCTTTTGTTTTTACGCCTAAACTAAATCTTCAACAGGCAATATTATTTAGTGATCAATATGCTCAAAATTTTGTTCAAGATACTTTTTTGAATTCTACCCAAACCACAAATAATACCGAAAACCTAGGCTATAATGTAGGAGGGAATTTGCTATACCGTCACCGCTTTATGAAACCTGGAAGAACTATAAGTTTGAATCTAGGAACGGATATCAATAGAAGAAACACTGAATTATACCAAAGGTCGTTTAACAGATATTTAGATAGTGTTGCTAACTTTCAAAACCGGTCGTTTAAACAGTTTGCAGAAACGGTAACCAATGGCAACTCCTACAATGCTAATTTAACGCTCACAGAAATGTTAAGCAAAACCATTCAATTGCAATTGAGTTATAATCCTACTTACACACTCAATTTTTCTGATAGGCTAACTAGTAAATTTGACAGCACCCTTCTCGAGTATTCAACTATTGACACTACTTTAAGTAACACCTTTAACAATACTGTTACCACGCATAAAGGAAATATTAGCTTTAATTACATTAAAGAAAAGTTGAGTGTTACTGTTGGTGTTACGCAACAAATTCTGAGTCTTCAAAGTGTTCAAAGTTTCCCAATAAATGATAATTTTAGAAAAGACTTTAGCAACTTGCTCCCTAACTTAACTATTCAGTATAAAATTAATCAAGCCAAATCACTACGTTTAATCTATAGAACAAACACCAATACACCGAGCGTTAATCAGCTTCAAAATGTAATAGATAATAGCAATCCTTTGCTTTTAAGTGCAGGTAATCCTAACTTATCTCAAGAATACTCTCATACAGGTATTATAAGATTTGGATCAAACAACTGGCAGAGTGCGCAATCCTTTTTTGCTTTTGCCATGGCAACGTTTACACAAAATTACCTAGCTAACGCTAATTATACAGCCACCCAAAACGATTTAGTTATAAATGGAGTATTTGTGCCAAGAGGAGCCCAGTTAAGCTTACCTACCAACCTAAACGGCTATATCAATTCTAGAAGCTTTATTACTTATGGCATTCCGATTAAGAAGGTGAAAAGTAATTTAAATTTAAACTTAGGCGTTAATTACACTAAAGTACCCGGCTTGGTAAATGGAGAAAAGAACTCTGCAAATACTTTCAATGCTAACTCAGGTTTTGTAATAGGTAGCAATATTAGTGAGCGCGTAGATTTTTCTTTAGGTCACAACGCAAATATAAACCTAGTTGAAAATACTTTAATAGCGAACCAAAACAGTAATTTCTTTATCAATGCAACTACCTTAAAGGCTAATTTAATGCCCACCCAAAAATGGGTTTTTTCAACAGATTTAAGTTATACAAATTATCAGGGATTGGGCTCTACATTTAATCAAGATTTTTTACTTTGGAACGCAGGGCTGGGGTACAAATTTTTTAAAAATGTTGCAGAAATTAGGTTAACAGTTTTTGATATACTTAGCCAAAATACAAGCATAAACAGAACTGTAACTGAAACCTATATTGAAGACAACAGAAGCAATGCGTTGCAGCGCTACTTTATGCTTACGTTTACCTACAATATAAGAAGATTTAATGCCGAAGCGGCTAAGGAAAATAACATCTCTCCAACCAGCCCTTCAGGCCGACCTTAGATTATTACCTTAACTTAATGGTACAACTGATCATTTTATGGTCGCTAAAATTCAAGCGATTTGTTTTGTAATCAAAGCTTTGCCACTTAGCATCATGCAAGATATAATCAATACGAAAAGAGGGCATTTTACCTACATAGGTTCTGCTCATACCAATACCCGACTCTATAAAAGAATCTTTTAACTTCCCTTTTATGTTGAAATAAGAATAGCTAGCTGGGGAATCGTTAAAATCTCCGCAGACAATTAATGGATAAGGCGATTTTTCCAATCGCTCTCGCACGGCAACAGCTTGCTTGGCTCTTGCTTTAAAGGCATATTTTAGCTTCGCAACTATTCTCCTCAAGTCGGTACTCTCTGCCTTCTCTATAACTTCAAATGTTTTATAATCTGTTTGATCAAAAACAATAGATTTTAAATGCGTATTTACAATCCGGATAGTATCCTTGCCAACAACCACATCTGCAAATACCGTTAAATTACTAGTTTGATTTACCAATTCTAAAAAACCCTTATTAATGACGGGGTATTTGCTAAAAATACAAACACCATAACCTGCAGGAAAGTTAGTATTTAATAAATCTGTGTTAACGTTGGCATAATTTCTATAATGAGTTAAAAACCGCTGAAACATGGATTTTTCGGGACCACCACTGATATTGGTAAATTCTTGAAAACACATGATATCTGGAGCAATACTATCTATTAAGGAAAAGAATAAATTACTATCGTTTCCTTGAAAATCATAAGCACCCATATAATGTGTATTGAAATCAATTATACGAAGATTGATGCCCGACGTGTCTTTAAGAGTTTTAGGAAAAACTTGCAAATAGGAAGGCACATAGTTACTACCCATTAGCAGAACCAATAATACACCCACTAAGATTTTATTTTGTTTAGTGGCAAGCCAATATATGGCTAAAAGAACATTAAACGCAAATAGCAAGGGCAGTGCTAAACCAAAAAAAGCAAATAACCACGCCTCCTCTGGCGAAAAATAAGGGGCTAAATACGCACAGATTAAGCAAAGTGCGCTTGCTATTTGAACCAAAATAAGAATCGCCTTAATTGCCTTCATCTCATTTACTTGCTTTAAACAGAATCTCCTTCTCTTTCTTACTTAAATTCTCGTAGCCTCCTCTGTTAATTTTATCTAGGATAGCATCTATTTCTTCTTGACTTGGTTTGCCGACTTGGCTGCTGTTCGTTTTTGTTGTTGCTTTATACTTAACCTTTAGCTTTGGGCTAGACTGGAAACCATTTGAAAACCACTCGAAAAAACGATCTAAATAATTTGATGTCGATGACTTATTATAAATTAATTTAATAAAAATAAATCCAAATGCGGCGCCTCCTAAATGCGCAATATGACCTCCTGGATTTCCTTGAGGTATACTGATTAGATCCATTAATACAGAGAATAAAGCAATATACTTTAACCTAATAGCACCAATAAACAATAAACTAATGCTATAATCTGGCAACAAGGTTGCTGTTGCTACAACAATAGATAAAACGCCTGCAGAAGCGCCAACTGCTGTAGCTACCTCTGCCTGACCCTGAAAAACAGGGAAGAAATTATAGGATAAAATGTAAATAATTGCACCAAAAATCCCTCCCAAAAAATAGGCCTGATAGGTTTTTGTATTTCCTAGGTATTGCTGAAACAACTGGCCAATCCAGTATAGCCATAGCATGTTAAAAAGTATATGAAATATGCCTGTATGCAAAAACATATAAGTTATTAAGCTCCAAGGTTGGTATAACAATTTAACTAAGGACGCTGGAACCGATAACCAAGAAAGTAAGCTACTTGTTAAATTGGCTTGAAACAAGAAACCTAGCAATTGTAAAAAGGCAACCAAAATAAACACTAGAACATTTATAAGGATAATTCGCACAATGGCATTACCAGCCTTAAACCTATACTGAACTTCTTCTATTACACTCATTTTAACACTTCAAACTTAATCAACCGAATTCAAGATAAAAAACCATCTAAATAAATCCTAAGACAATTTACATGAAATTTTTTATAAATTGCCGCAAAACTGCATATAATGAAGCACTTATTATCCTTAATAGTCTTACTCTTTAGCCAATCCTGTTTTTTTTCAATTCATGGTCAAACAGGCTTTCCTCAAAATGGCCCCGAAGATTTAAGGCCTCAGTACCTTGCCTTGGTTCATGCAAATATTCAGATTGATCCTAAAACTTTGGTTCAAGATGCAACTATAATTATTAAAAACGGTAAGATAGAGGCTGTTGGGAAAAATTTAAATGTGCCCAAAGATGCCCAAGAAATAAATTTGAATGGAAAGTTTATTTATCCATCTTTTATTGACGCCTTTAGCAATTATGGCATTAGAACCCCTAAAGAAAATAAAACTAAAGCTGCAGACCAGTACCGTAATAGCCAAACAGGTGCTTATGCCTGGAACGACGCCTTACACCCAAACCAGAGAGCAGTTACCCACTTTGACTATGACGAAAAGAAAAGTGAAGAATACTTAGCTGCTGGATTTGGGCTAACCTTGAGTGCTGTTCAGGATGGAATTTTTAGAGGAAGCGCAGCATTAGTGCTTACAGGAAAAGGGGAACCTCATGCAAATATTCTAAACCCTGATGCGGCGGCCACAATGAGTTTTAATAAAGGTAGTAGTTCACAAGATTATCCAGGATCTGCCATGGGCGCTGTGGCACTAATAAGACAAACTTACTATGATGCAGATTTCTATAGCCAACAGAAAACCAAAAGCGAATTGAACTTAAGTTTTGAGAATTTTTCTAACCAAAAATTGCTACCAACAATATTTGAGACTGAAAATAAATATGCCACCTTAAGAGCTGCTAAAATTGCAAAAGAGTTTGGGTTAACATATTGGTTCAAAACAAACGGTGACGATTACCAAAGAATAAATGAGATTAAAGCATGTAAATCACCCTTAATATTACCACTTAATTTTCCAAAACCTTACGAGGTAGAAGATGTATTTGAGGCAGACAAAATAAGCCTATCAGATTTAAAACATTGGGAGCTAGCGCCCTCTAACCCAGCCCAAGTAAACAAAGCAGGAATTCCTTTTGCACTAACCTATCAAGGTCATCAAAACGCAGAAGAATTTTTAAAAAATTTGCGCAAGGCTGTTCAATTTGGTTTAAGTCAAGAAGCAGCATTACAAGCACTTACCCTTCTGCCCGCAACCCTATTAAATGCTACCCAATTAACAGGAAAACTTGAAAAAGGCTTATTGGCCAACTTCTTCATCTCAGACAAAAATATATTTGAAAAAGACGCAATTATTTTAGATCACTTCATTAAAGGAAAAAGAAATGAAATTCATGCTTGGGTGAAGCCAGAGCTAGCTGGTTCTTACCAATTCCAATTAAAAGGATTTGAAAATTCCTTGCTAATTATTTCCAAAAAGAAAGGTCTAGAAGCCTCCCTTCTATCAAAAGACACCCTAAAGTTAAGTTTTTCTGAGAAAGCGGCTACTTTCAATTTAAGTTTTACGCTTCCGAATAATAAAGATCAAATTTACAGAGCTACTTGTTGGATAGGCGAAGTAAATACGAACAATCATGCCACACAAATAAAGGGAAGGGTTCAGTTTCCAAATGGAACAATAGAAAATCTAACAGCCACTTTAATGAGCGCAGAGGTTTCAAGTCAAAAGAGTGATTCTAGTAAGGCTATAAATTGGGGAGCAATCCTATACCCTTTCTCTGAATATGGATCTGAAGTTTTACCTAAACAAGAATTCTATTGTTTTAAAAACGCACAGGTTTGGACCAATGAAAAAGAGGGAATTATAGAGGCAGACGTATTGGTTAAAGAGGGCAAGATAACTGCAATTGGAAAGGACCTTAATATAAATGGTGCAATTCTAATTGATGCTAAAGGTAAACATCTCACTAGTGGAATAATTGATGAACACTCTCATATAGCCATCTACAGAGGTGTGAATGAATGCACACAAAATAATACTGCAGAAGTTAGAATAGAAGATGTTATAAATGCAGATGATATAAATATCTACAGGCAGTTATCTGGTGGTGTAATTGCTTGTCAACAATTACATGGTTCTTGTAATCCTATCGGAGGCCAAAGCAGCATTATTAAATTGCGTTGGGGCAAATCTCCCGAAGAAATGAAAATTGAAGGAGTGGATGGATTCATAAAATTTGCACTTGGCGAAAATGTTAAGCAAAGCAATTGGGGCATAGAAACATCGCGTTACCCACAAACGCGAATGGGTGTTGAACAGGTTTATTACGATGCCTTTATTAGAGCAAAAGCATATGAACAAAAAATAAAAAAAGAACCTGCACTAACAAGAAAGGATTTAGAACTTGAAGCCTTGGTAGAAATATTGAATAAAAAGAGATTTATTAGCTGCCATAGTTACGTGCAAAGCGAGATCAATATGCTAATGCATGTAGGAGATAGCATGGGCTTTAAGGTGAACACATTCACCCATATTTTAGAAGGTTATAAAGTAGCCGATAAAATGAAACTACACGGCGCAAGTGCAAGTACTTTTGCCGATTGGTGGGCTTATAAATATGAGGTAATTGATGCTATTCCTCAAAACGCAAGTATTCTTAATAAAATGGGAATAACAACAGCAGTAAATAGTGATGATGCAGAAATGGGAAGAAGACTAAACCAAGAAGCTGCAAAAATGGTTAAATACGGGGGTATTAAAGAGGAAGAGGCCTGGAAAATGGTTACGCTTAACCCTGCAATAATGTTACATTTGGATAAGCAAACAGGAAGTATTAAAGTTGGCAAAGATGCCGACCTTGTGCTTTGGAGCGATAACCCATTAAGCATTTATGCAAAAGCTGAAATGACCTTAGTAGATGGCATTTGTTATTATAGTTTAGAAAAAGATAAGGCTTTACGAAATGATATTCTATTAGAGCGTCAACGCATTATTCAGAAAATGATTTTAGCCAAACAAAATGGCGAAAAAGTTGAAAAGAAAGTAAGTGCAGATGACCCCGATTACCATTGTGATACAGTTGAAACCTATTAACCAAAAAGCTATAATTAAATGAAAAAATATATTTTAAGCATTGCCATAAGTGCGTTTTCTATTTTTACTTATGCGCAAAATACTACCACTATTATAAACAATGCCACAATCCATATTGGTAACGGAGAAACCATAGAAAAAGGGGTACTTGTTTTTGAAAAAGGTAAAATCATTCACGTTGGTAAAGAACTATCTGCTTTATATAAAAATGCCAAAGTTATTGATGCAAGTGGTAAGCATGTTTATCCAGGGATAATAGCCTGTAATAGTATTATGGGACTAAATGAAATTGATGCCGTTAGGGCAACCAGGGATTACAGTGAAACAGGCGACCTTAACCCTAATATTCGTTCATTAATTGCCTACAATACAGATTCCAAAATTCTTCCTACGGCTTCTTTTAATGGAATACTTTATGCGCAAGCTGTGCCGCAAGGCGGAACTATAAGTGGAACAAGCTGTTTGGTAAAAACACAAGCATGGAATTGGGAAGATGCTGCTGTAATTAAAGAAGATGGCATTCACTTGCATTGGCCATCGCTGCTAACCTCTTCTAGCAATCATGAAAATGCAGAAAAACAATTGCTAAAGAGCAAAGAAAAAATCAATGAAATCGAAAGTTTTTTTCTATCGGCATACCAATATAGTCAAACTTCCAACCCCGCTTTCAACGCGCGCTTACATGCTATGAAAGGCTTATTTAAAGGGCAATTAAATTTATATATACATACTTCAGAAGCAAAGGGAATCATTAGCTCAGTTAATTTCTTTCAACAAAAATTTCCTGCTATAAAATTAGTGCTTGTTGAGGCCGCGGAAGCCTATCAAGTAATAGATTTTTTAAAGACTAAAAACATACCAATAATCTTATCTAGTTTACACAATTTGCCTGTAACCAAAGCCTCAGATATAGACCAACCTTACAAAACTCCTGCTCAATTAAATGCAGCCGGAATAAAAGTTGTGCTAAGCAAAGAGGGAAGTTGGGAGTGCAGAAACCTTCCTTTTATTGCAGGCACCGCGGCCGCTTATGGTTTAAGTAAGGAAGAAGCTTTAAAAACTATTACTTTAAACGCTGCAGAGGTGTTAGGAGCTTCGCAACGTTTGGGTTCCTTAGAGGTTGGTAAAGATGCCTCCTTACTTATTGCTGATGGCGATTTATTAGATATGCGCACCAATGTATTAATTGCTGCATTTATAGAAGGAGAACCTGTTGAACTTAATAACGAACAGCAACAATTAGCAACGAAGTTTAAGAAAAAATATGGGATAAACTAGTTATTTATTAAAGCGCTCCCAAGCTGCTTTATTTAACAATTCTCTATCATCGGGGTGGGCTATACTAATTAATAAATCTGCCCTTTGTTCCATGTTCTTTCCATATAGGTTTACCGCGCCATATTCTGTTACTACCCAATGAACATGCCCACGGGTAGTAACTACTCCGCCACCTGTTTTTAATGTGGGTACTATACGAGGCACTCCTTTACCAGTTCTAGAAGGTAATGCAATAATCGGTTTTCCTCCTTCAGAAAGTGAAGCTCCCCTAATAAAATCCATCTGCCCACCAATGCCACTGTACTGATACATACCAATAGAATCTGCACAAACCTGCCCTGTTAAGTCTAATTCTATTGCACTATTAATAGCGGTAACTTTAGGATTTTGCTTAACAACGTGCGGGTCATTTACATAACTAATATCCATGCACTTTACAATAGGGTTATCATCTACAAAATCATATAAGCGTTTTGAACCTAATAAAAATCCACTCACGCAATACCCATTTACCTTACGCTTTTTAGAGTTATTAATAATTCCCTTTTCAATCAAGTCAATTGCTCCATCAGAAAACATTTCTGTATGCAATCCCAGATTTCTGTGCGAACCTAAATTCCTTAACACATTATCTGGAATGCTTCCAATTCCCAATTGCAACGTTGCACCATCCTCAACTAATTC
>VEQB01000170.1 GCA_018883485.1 Bacteroidota bacterium | reverse complement strand
GAGGTAAGTATCAGGGTGAATGGGAAGGAAATGGCCAAAACAGATAGCTTTGGTCAGTTTTTGGTCAAAGTTACCCCAGGAAAATATACCGTTATTTTCAGCCGTGTAGGTTACAAAAACGAAGAAATTCAATTTGAAGAACTTTTGGAAGGTACGCGCGAATTTCCAATTTTTCTGATTCCATTTGTTAATCAACTAGACCAAGTGGTTATTTCTGCCTCCCGCAATGCAAAGGAAATCTCTAGGGAGGTAAGTTCTGTTAATCTTATTCAACCTTATTTAATTAGCAATACCAATGCAACAGATTTAGCTGAAGTATTAAATAAAGTCCCAGGAATTAATGTTGTAGATGGACAACCTACCATGCGCGCAGGAGTTGGGTTTTCATACAATACTGGTAGCAGAGTGGCCGTACTCTTAGATGATATGCCACTATTAGGTGCAGATTTGGGAGATGTACGCTGGAATTTTCTGCCTATTGAAGCGGCAGAGCAAATTGAAATTATTAAAGGTTCGGCATCTGTGCTTTACGGTTCATCTGCCTTAAATGGAACTGTAAACGTAAGAACTGGCTGGGGTGGCCCTAAACCAGAAACAAAAATAACTATGTATTCTGGAATACTTTCCGACCCAAAACGCAGAGAAACTATTTGGTGGCGGGCTACAGAACAACCCTTTAATACAGGAGCATTTTTTAGCCATAAACAACAATTTGGCAAATTTGATTTGGTTTGGAGCGGAAATGCCCAACTTACAAAAAGCCATTTAATGGGTGCCGACAACCAGCGCTTAAGAAGTTATATTAAAACCAGATATAGGGTAAATGAAAAGTTTAGTTTTGGCCTAAATGGTAACATTATGTTTGAAGAAGGAGGACGCTTTTTCCTTTGGCAAAATGCAGACTCTGGCGCGCTTAAACCCTTCGATGATTACATTGTGGACGACAAATGGCGTATCTTCTCTTTAGACCCGCACGCTGAATGGAAGCAAGGAAAAAACACACATATCTTTAAAGGAAGGCTCTATCAAATACACAGGTTTGTAGATAGATCGCTCCCTAATAAAGCAAATGAAAATGATGCCATTGCAAATATGTACGCCTTGGATTATAATTTTTCGAGGCAGTTTAACAAACGTTTCTTTGTTACTGCAGGAACTTACATTACAACCCTATGGGCAGTAGGCAATGTGTATGAAGGCTCTTTTGCAGGGTTTAGTAGAGCTGTTTTTGCGCAAGGTGAATACCGTTATAAGAGATGGAGCGCAGTAGCAGGAGCAAGATATGAGATTAACGGCTTGAACCAATTTGAAGAGCCGACAGGATTGCTAAAAAGATTTGGATTAAATTACCAAGCTGCTCACAGAACATTTATTAGAGCAAATTATTCGGAAGGCTATAGATTTCCCACCATTGGAGAAAAGTATGTAGAAGATAGAGCAGCAGGTGTGCGCATTTTCCCAAATGAAAAACTGGCCTCAGAAAAAGGTTGGACAGCCGAAATTGGAATTCAACAAGGATTTAAAATTGGCAATTTTACGGGAGCACTAGACTTTGCCTTCTTTAACCAAGAATATGATAGCATGATAGAATTTCAATTCGGACAATGGATTCCTTCCTCGGCTGGCATTCCATTTTTCCAAACAATTGGTTTTAAATCTAACAATATAGGCCAAACCAGAATTGCAGGCTTTGAAGTGAGCTTAACTGGTGAAGGCCGAATTAAAGATGTTCTAATTAGAACCATTGGTGGTTATACCTATGCTATGCCAGTTAATTTATCTACCAATCCAGAAATGAAAGACTGGAACTATTATATGGAATCTTTAGTATCTTCTATTGGCAAATTAGACAGTGCCAAATATTACTCAGCCCTCCTCCCCTACAGAAATCGCTCAACCTTAAAGTGGGATATTGAAGCAAATTATAGATTCATAAGTCTAGGGTATACGCTCAATTATTATAGCATCTACGAAAAAGTGGATGAATTTATCTATGTATTCTTACCTGGGGTGAATGCCTTTTTCGATAGAGCAGGAAGAGGCGATTTGGTTCAAAACTTAAGGCTAGCTTGCAACATTAACCCCAATACCCGTGTTTCTTTTATAGTGAATAATTTTACCAATGTAGAATACGCTACAAGACCAACCAAGGTTGACCCACCAAGGAGTTTTAATATTCAAGTGCGGGTAATTTTCTAATCTTATGAAAAACAAATCTCCGCTCTTTATTTTATTTGTTACCATTTTTATAGACCTTCTAGGTTTTGGTTTGGTAATTCCCATACTACCCGTATTCTCCAAAGAACTACATGCCACAGCTATAGAAATTGGGTTGATAGCAGGCTTATACTCTTTAATGAACTTTGTTTTTGCACCCTTTTGGGGCACCTTAAGCGATAAAATTGGAAGAAGACCTGTGATACTCATTAGCATAACCATAACCACTTTTGCCTACCTATTTTTCGCCTTTACCCATAGCTTAACAATGTTGGTAATAAGCAGGATTTTTGCAGGTGTTGGGTCGGCAAATATTAGCGCAGCTCAAGCGTATATTTCTGATATAACAGAACCCCAAGACCGAGCCAAAAACATGGGACTATTAGGAGCTGCTTTTGGCCTAGGCTTTATATTTGGCCCCCCAGTTGGAGGATACCTGAAAGCCATAAGTGGCAATGGAAGTGTTGCCTTGGTTGGCTATTTTGCTGCCGCTTTATGTGCCATAAATTTAGGAATGGCTTATTTGTGGTTGCCAGAATCTATTAAAGAAAAACAACCGCATAAAGCATTTAGATTTAAGCCTATTCAGGATATTTTAATTGCCATTAAAAGACCTGTGTTAAACGAATTGTATATCCTCAATTTTGTATACATCACAGCCTTTGCTATGATGCAAATTACAGCCGCCATTCTTTGGATTGAACATTACTTTTTAAATGAAAAAGAAGTTGGTTTTGTATTTATGTTTATTGGTTTAGTATCGGCAATTTTACAAGGTGGGTTTGTAGGTAAACTCAATAAAAACTTTGGCGAAAAAAAGCTCTTACTCATTGGTGGATTTACCATGATTACTGGCTTACTTATTATTCCTTATGTGCCGTTGAATCATTTTTGGTTAATGTTTGTTAGCATGACCTTCATAGCCTTCTCCAATGCTTGTATCACGCCTGCCATAACTTCTCTTATTTCTCAAAGTGCTATGCATGGAGAACAAGGGCAAGCATTAGGTATGAACCAAAGTTTTGGCTCTTTGGCAAGAGTTGCCGGACCAGCACTTGGCGGGTTTTTATACCAATTACATTTCAGTTTACCTTACCTTGGTGGTTCTACTTTAATGGTTGGTTGTATTTTAATCTCCCGCCATTTAGCAAAACAAAAGGCCAGCATTTAATCTTATTTAATAAAACTTGTATAAATGAAGTTACTTAGAAATATATTAATTGTACTTGCAATTATTGGCTTGCTGCTTATTCCAAAATTCTTTTGTGGCAATGCCAATAAGCAAGAACAAGGCAAAAAAGGCGGCAATAAAGCCCCTATTGGTATCAGCGTTTATAAAGTAATGCAAGAAAACATTGCAGAGATTTACAAAGTTAATGGAACCCTTTTGCCAAATGAACAAGTAGAACTGAAGGCAGAATCTCAAGGCTTAATTAAGAAGGTATATTTTAAAGAAGGTGCCAACGTTGCCAAAGGAGAGTTGCTCCTTAAGTTAAACGATACCGACTTTCAAACGCAACTTAACAAAGCCCTAGCCACTAAAAAGTTGAAAGAAGACAATGCCTTAAGAAATTCAGTATTGCTAAAAAAAGAAGCCATCTCACAAGCAGATTATGATGTATCTGTATCGGAGTTAAGTGCCATAGAGGCCGATATTGCTTATTTAAAAGAACAAATACGCAAAACAGAATTAAGAGCCCCTTTCTCTGGAACTTTAGGATTAAGGCAAGTAAGCGAAGGTGCCTATATTACACCTGCCTCTAGCATTGCCACGCTACAAGATGCTTCCCAATTAAAAATAGAATTTTCTGTACCAGAAAAATATTATGCTAAAATAAATATTGGCGACGAAATTAAATTTACCATAAACAACCAAAGTAAAACTTACACTGCAAAAATTTATGCACGAGAAGCAGGTTTATCAGATGCCACCAGATCTATTGTGATGCGGGCCTTGTGCAATAATTCCTCGGCAAAATTAATACCTGGTTTATTTGCTACCATTGAATTACAATTGGCTACTAATAACAATTCTTACCTTATTCCAACCCAATCTCTTATTCCTGTGTTAAAAGGGCAAAAGGTGTTTAAGGTTCAAGGCGATACTGCTGTTGAAGTAATGGTAAAAACAGGCTTTAGAAACGAAGACAAAATAGAAATAACAGAAGGTTTAAACTCCGGCGATGAAGTAATAGTTGATGGAATTATGTATGTGAAACAAGGCGCTAAGGTTAAAGTTACAAGGAAATAATTACATGAGTTTAGCCAGTACCAGTATCAACAGACCCGTTCTTGCCATTGTATGTTCTATACTAATCATCCTTTTTGGCGCCATTGCCTTTAACTTTCTTGGTGTTAGAGAATTTCCAAGTATAGATCCACCAGTAATTACGGTTCGAACCAATTATACAGGAGCAAATCCTGATATTATAGAATCTCAAATTACCGAGCCCCTTGAAAAAGCCATCAATGGAATTGCTGGCATACGTTCTATCTCTTCTAGTAGTAATCAGGGTAGCAGTGTTATTACAGTAGAATTTACCTTAGGTTCAAACCTAGAAGAAGCAGCAAACGATGTGCGCGATAAAGTGTCGCAAAGTATTAGGCAATTACCCCAAGACATAGATGCGCCGCCTGTTGTAAGTAAAGCCGATGCCAATTCTGATGCCATTGTTTCGCTTACCTTACAAAGCGATAGTCGATCTAAATTAGAGCTAAACGATTATGCAGAAAATGTTGTTTTAGAAAGATTACAAACTATACCAGGCGTTAGTAATATACAAATTTGGGGTCAGAAAAAATATGCTATGCGACTTTGGCTAGACCCCGCAAAACTAAGTGCTTATAATCTTACACCCTTAGATGTTAAACAAGTTTTAGATAGAGAAAATATTGAACTACCAGGAGGAAAACTGGCAGGTGATAACACAGAGTTAAGTATTAAAACTTTAGGAAGATTTACTACCGAAGAAGAGTTTAACAATATCATCCTTAAAAATGATGGCAATCAAACTGTGCGCTTGGCAGATGTAGGAAAAGCCATACTTGGTGCAGAAAACGAAGAAACCATACTAAAGTCTTCTGGCGTTACCATGATAGGCTTAGGCCTTGTGCCCCAACCAGGAGCTAATTACATAGAAATTGCCGACGAATTTTACAAAAGGTATGATCAATTTAAAAATGATATTCCAGAAGATATCAAAGTAGATATAGCTTTAGACAATACGCGTTTTGTGCGCACTTCTATAACCGAGGTGGTAGAAACTTTGGCTATTGCCTTTATTCTTGTCGTACTTATTATTTTCATTTTCTTTAGAGATTGGCTCATCGCTTTTAGACCTTTGGTAGATATACCTGTAT
>VEQB01000169.1 GCA_018883485.1 Bacteroidota bacterium | reverse complement strand
GCTATAGGTAAATGACTGGTCTATATCAATCATTTTTAAGCGATAAAAATTTTCTCCAAACTGCTCTTTAGCTAAGAAAGAATAGCTTTGATTGGTGCTGCTATTAACTGCTGATTTAACACTTCCTATAACTAGCCATTGATTGTCCATGCGTTGTTCAATGTCAAATCTTTCTGAGTTCTGTTCAGAAGCGGTAACCCAACTCAGTGCATCCCCATATGCTGTTGATTTTCCTTTAAACGAGAGCAAGGTAACGGGTAAGGGATTTGTGTTTAAATCTCCTGCAATTGCAAAATCTCCCCAAATATTCATACCAGATCTTACCACAATTGGAGTGGCATTTGAACCACTATTGGCCGCTGCAGAACCAGCTAATTGCCAGCTTCCGCTTAAAGGCCTTCTTACCATTCTCAACTCACCAAAATTACTTACGCCAAAGAAACCTGTACCTGTTAAACTTAAAGTATATACAGTTGAACCAATATTAAAACCATTTCCAGTTTCTATGCGCCAAATTCCATTTGCTGCTGTTCTATTTATTTGTATAACAGGGGTGGTAGAGAAGTCAAATAAAGGAAGACCTCCATTTCCAGGGTTGCCAGGTATAAATTCTATGGTAATGGTGCCTGCTGAACTTACATTTCCCGAAAAATTTAAAGTGGCATTGTAGGAAACATTGTTAATGGCAATTGGGAAAGATAAATCTGTTGTTAGTGGGTTAGGTCCAAACCAACGTGTAAGTTTACCATTAAAAACAGTGTTTGCCATATTCATTACACCTCTTTGGTTAGGGCCACTGCCAATGGTTAACGTATGTGAATTTCCATTAATATTTGTAAGTGAAGTTAAATTATTTCTAACGGTAACAGGGTTGCTTAAAGTTTTTACTGAACCTACACTAATTAAATTAAAGTAATTAAATCCTGGAATATTTTGAGGCGTGTTTGCAGTAAATTGTGCGTTAGATAAGGTATCAAAGTATGCTTTATTAGCAAACAAATTGCCATTAAGGGTTAAGGTTCCGTTGGCTAATACAGCAATAGAATCTGCACCAAAAACTAAGCCTGTTGGAATATTTAAATTGTAGCCTCCACTAACAATAATAGCAGTGTTTGCGCCTGTTACAAACCAGTTACTTAAAATAGTTGGGCTGGTATTATTTGTTACTATATAATATGAATTAGGTTCATTAAAACTGTTAGGAGGAGTGCCTGTTCCGTTGGGGTTAGTTCCCCAAGTTCCTAGGCTATCAAGTCTCCCGTTGGTCTTGGCATAAAAGGTATTACCAATAATACCAGTTTTAACAGAATCGAATGGGGAAGTTTGATATCCCGTATAAATTGTATTTCCATTGTATTCGAACAATGAAAAATGATAGGCGCTGCCTGGAAGCAATCCCGTTAGCGTGCAACTGTTGCCAGTGTCGTTATAAATTACAAAAGCATTTGAGCCTATTGTGTCGCCGTTGCCAAAAGTAGCATTGGCGGTATAGGTTCTTCCATTTATAGGATAGTTGTTATTAAACCGATTAGCTTGTGCCACAATTATTCTTCTGGTGCCATTTCCTTTGGTCCAATTTAATTGCCATGTATTAGGCCCGGTAGAAGAAACACTTAAATTACTGGCTTTAAGAGTAGGCGAGGGAAAAAAATGCACATTTCTTCTAATGCTTACATTGTGTGAAGCATAATTGGTTGCAATAAAATCTACTTTTCCATCTAAATCATAATCATGGGCATTAATATTGGCAGGGCTAGTACCTAGCGAGTAAGTTGGTATGCCAGAAAAAGAACTTGAACTTAAAGTTCCACTGGTATAAACATTTCTAATTACTGCCGCATAATTATTGTTTTGACTTGTTGCAACTATATCTGTTCTGCCATCGCCATCAAAATCTGATAATCGGAGTTCATATAGGAATGAAAAGGGTAATAGAAAAGGTGTGGCAAAACTAAGTGCAGAACCCGAACTGGTATTTCTATACACTCGTATGCTATTGTTATTATTAATATTGCCAACCACAATTTCGGCTTTCCCATCTCCATCTAAATCTTTTACATCGGCACCAGTGGCTAAATTAACTGAAGCCAGATAAATAGGACTCGCAAAACTAATGCTGCCTCCAGTGCTGGTATTTTTAAAAACTGCAAGTGGTTGGTTGGCATAGTTTACAACTACTAAATCAATAAGTGTATCATTGTCTAAATGCGCAGCCACTGCATACCTTGGATTGGGTGTAGTAGCAGAAGTGGTTGTGACAATAAAGTTGGGTGCAGCAAAAGTAGGCGAGGCTCCAACAATTGTAGTAGTATTTCTAAAAATGGTCATTCCTAAGGAGTTAAAATTTAGAATACATAGATCGCTAAATCCATCATGGTTAAAATCTGCCACAACGCCTCCTCCTGGGGTGGCTATTACAGAAGGAACAGTTATTGAGCCCGACATCAATAAATTGCCGGGTGTAGATTGGTTCAAAAATATTTTTAAGGCATTTGTGCTAAAATGACAAACTACAATTTCTGGTTTGCCATCTTTGTTTAAATCTCCAAGTAATGCATTGGTAATGGCAGGGAAACCGCTTGAATCTACTTTTGGTGCAAAACTAATATTACCTGGTGTGGAGGTATTTCTTAGCATACTAATAGTTGCATTTCCATGGTTGGTGCTTACAAAATCTATTTTACCGTCACCATCTAGGTCTGCAGAATTTAAGCCAGCCGGTTGCGAGGTGCCAGAACCTACGGCAATATTAGACTGAGCGGTGAATGAACTAGGTGAAAATTGAGCTTTACCTAGAAAGCTCACAAGTAAGAAAACAATAGAATAGGTTATCCTCATGGTTTTAAAAATAAATTTGGTAGCAATATAAAGGAATTGCCTTATTTTAGTAAATTCTTATAATAATTTAACCTAACCAAGTAATGCAGAAAAGAAGAAACTTTATTGGTACTAGTTTGAGCCTGCTAACGGCCTGGATTCTTAAGCCAGCTTTGGGTGAGGCAAAACCTTTTGTGGACGTTAAAATTGTAGATTCTCCCCTTGTTTTATCTACTTGGAAATTTGGTTTAAAAGCAAATGAGGAAGCATGGAAAACATTAGCAGATAATGGGAGATCCCTTGATGCAGTTGAACAGGGGGTAAGGTTGGTAGAGGCCGATCCCAATGAAAGAAGTGTTGGTTATGGTGGCCGGCCAGATAGAGATGGGAAGGTAACCTTAGATGCTTGTATTATGGATGAAAATGCTAATATTGGTTCGGTGGCTGGCCTTGAGCATATTATGCACGCCGTTTCTGTGGCTAGAGCTGTTATGGAAAAAACACCTCATGTGATGTTTGTAGGCGATGGGGCATTACAATTTGCCCTTGAGCAAGGTTTTAAGAAACAAAACTTACTTACCAAAGAATCGGAAAAGGAGTGGAAAGAGTGGCTTAAAACGGCACAATATAAACCGGTAGTAAATATAGAAAACCATGATACCATTGGCATGATTGCTTTAGATGCTAAAGGTAATTTATCTGGCGCTTGCACCACTAGTGGTATGGCATTTAAGATGCATGGCAGAGTTGGAGATTCTCCAATTATTGGTGCGGGTTTATTTGTAGATAATGAAGTTGGTGCAGTTACAGCAACAGGGCATGGTGAAGAAATAATTAGGGTAGTAGGCGCACATTTAGTAGTGGAATTGATGCGTGCTGGAAAGAAGCCATCTGATGCCTGTAAGCAGGCTGTTGTGCAAATTAAAAGAAAGTTGGAATTAAGAAATAAGAACCCAAGAGATGTGCAAATTGGTTTTATAGCCATTAATAAGCAAGGCCAATATGGTGCTTTTGCACTGCAGCAAGGTTTTAATTTTGCGGTAAAAAGTAAAACAGAAACCAGATTGGTTGAAGCTAATTATCTCTTGTAATGAAAGCAAAACTAGAGATAGCCTGCTTTGATTTAGCTTCTGCAAAAGTGGCTATGAATGCAGGTGCACATAGGATAGAGTATAGTAACAACTATGCGGTAGGTGGTGTTACTCCAATATTAAGTGAAGTTGAAGAATTGCTTGGTTGGAATAATTTACCTATCCATGTTTTGATAAGATGTAGGCCAGGAGATTTTTGTTATAACTCAACAGAAATAGCAACTATGCATGCATCTATAAAAGCTTTTGCAGAATTGGGTGTGCACGGTTTTGTTTTTGGTTGCTTAAATGCCGAGGGCGAAATTACGCATGATGGAAATGAATTACTGATGGCTGCTGCTAATGGCTTACCTTGTTATTTTCATAGAGCCTTTGATGGTATTAATAATTGGCAAGGCGGCTTGAACCAACTGCATGCAATTGGATTTAAAGGGGTGCTAACTGCCCAGCGTTTCTTGGTACCTCTACAAGCAGATTTTGAAGTAATTTGTGGAGGAGGTGTACGAGCAAATAATCTCGCTGCTTTGGTGCAACAAACACAAGCACCTTGGTTTCATTCTGCTGCTTTACAAGTAGGTTCAAACATTGCCTCGGCAAAAGAAATTGAGGATATGCTAACCATCTTAAGCAAATGAAAAAATACCTATTCATTTATTTATTACTTGGCATTTTTAACCTTGCAAATGGCCAGCAAATGATACGCTCCTTAAACGAAGAGTTGTGGCGTTTTTCTCAAGTAAATTCATTGATAAAATTTAAGGCAAAAGTACCTGGTAGCATACATTCAGATTTGTTTGCTAATAAACTTATTCCAAATCCGTTTTATGGCGATAATGAAAAGCAATTGCAATGGATTGAAAAAGAAGCATGGGATTATTTCTGCAGCTTTACGGTAAATGAGATTTTACCATTGCGTGTACCCGTTAAATTACGCTGTAAAGGTTTAGATACTTATGCCTCTTTGTATGTAAACGACAGTTTTATTGGTGAAGCAAATAATATGTTTCGCACTTGGGAATTTGAAATAGCCAAGTATTTAAAACAGGGAAATAATAATTTACGCATAAGATTTTATAGCGCACAAAAAATTTGTGATAGTTTAGCTAAAATTAATCCTAACTTATTACCTGGTGGTACCTATGCTTATGCACGAAAAGCAGCCTTTCAATTTGGCTGGGATTGGGCGCCAAGGTTTGTTACTTGCGGCATTTGGAAGGCTATTGAATTGGTTTGGGAAGAAGGGAATTACATTCAAGACCTATTGGTAAAACAAGAAAAATTAGATACTACTTTAGCCTTAGTTAATTTGTCTATTCAATTGGGTAGGCCTGCCAATGAAGCTGAATTTATAAAGATTAACATAGCAGATTTAGATACTACACTTCTTTTTCCTTTAGCTCTAGGTTCGAGCCAAATTACTTGTAAAATTAACATACCTAAACCGCAATTATGGTGGTGTAATGGATTGGGAAAACCTTATTTGTATCGTTTTAAAATAAGTTTGCATAATCAACAAAGTACGCTTTCTGAAACCACTCAATCTGTGGGTTTGCGCACCTTAGAGTGGGTTCAAGAAGAAGATACTTTTGGTAAAAGTTTTTACATGAAATTAAATGGAAAACCTGTTTTTGTAAAAGGAAGTAATTGGGTTCCTATGCATAGTTTTCCTAGCGAAGTTGGTATTGGAAAAATGAATCATTTATTGGAATTAGCTG
>VEQB01000168.1 GCA_018883485.1 Bacteroidota bacterium | reverse complement strand
GCCTTTATATGCAGTCAAAAAATTAGCCAATTAAAGGATAGCCTGTATTTTGCCGAAATTTCTAAAAGCACCGCCGAACTTGCTAAAAAATATGAATCGGAAAAAAAGGAGCAACAAATTCAACTCCTTAAAAATAAAAACTTACTAGCACTAAATAAATATGAAAATGAGCAACTTTTAAGAAAATCATTAGCCCAAGAAAACGATTATCAATTACTTGAACTAAAGAAAAATGAAGTTTTGAAAAATAGCTTAGCACGAGAGAATTACCTGAAGAACGAAGAAATCATAAAAAGTAATTTTATTAATAAATCTCTACAAGAAAAAAATAATTTAATGGATCAAAACACCCGAAACCAAAGGTTTGTGAGGGGTTTGTTACTTGCAATCTTACTCATAAGTGTAGTTTTTGGAATTGTGGTTTATCTTAATTTTTCAAAGCAAAAAGGTGTAAATAAATTGGTTAATACTCAAAAAGATGAATTAAAAATATTAATGCGTGAAATGCACCACAGGGTTAAAAACAATCTTCAGTTAATAGCTGCTTTGCTTCGTATCCAAAAAAGATCGGTGGAGAATGAAGATGTGATTAAAGCCTTAATTGATTCAGAAACTAGATTACAAGCCATTGCCCTCGTGCACGAAAAATTATATAAAACAGAAATGCATTCTCAGGTAAATCTAAAAGAATATTTGCATGATTTAGTTAGCGAATTAAAAAAGCAATATACTGGAAGTGTGCAATCCTTTTCGTTTACCCTGAATATGAATGATAATCTAAGTTCTAATTTAGATACTGCTATTCCTTTAGGCTTAATAGTAAATGAACTATGCGCTAATTCATTTAAACACGGCTTTGTTGAAATGCAAAATGCCGAAATTTCAATTGATTTAAACCAAAATGCCGTTGGACTTATAAGTTTGCTATATAAAGATAATGGACGAGGTTTTTCAAATAGACAATTACCTGAACAACCCAACAGCATTGGACTTAAATTAATTTTCCTGTTTGTTGCTCAATTAAATGGCGATCTAAAATTTGAACAAACAGAAACCACCAATTTCTTTATTTCTTTTATGGCTAATACTAATAGTTAGTAAATTTTTAACCTCAAAAAAAAGCCCGCCTTAGTAATCTAGACGGGCTTATTATTTTAAGTAAATGATATTAGTTTTCTTCTTTAACTTTTTTCTTAAATCCAAAAGCAATACCAGCGCCAACCAATAATGCAATACCACCATCTATTGGCGTATCTTCTACATCATCGTCAAAACCTGGTTGGGCCAATAAAGTTGGTGCACTTACTAAAAATAACGCCAGAGCAAAAAAGCTAGATAAAATATATTTTTTCATGTGATTAATTTTAATTGAGATTATTTAACGAACTTAATAGTTTGAGCTGAATTACTGTTTTGAACTTTAATAAAGTAAACTCCATTACTTAAGTTGCTAGTGTGTAAGGCATTCTTTTCTTGCATAAAATTACCAGCTAAAACAACTTCACCTAATTGGTTAAAAACAGTATATGCAGCACTGGTAGTTCCATTTAAATCAATGTTCAATACATTGTCTACTGGATTAGGATAGGCTATAATACTTCTTTGTGCAGCCACAGTTGTAGTTAAACCAGTTGCCGATTTTGCGAACACAATTTTAAATCTACCATCTATAAATGAGGCCGAATCACTTGTTAATTGCACTGGGTAGATATATCCATTATTTACTTGTGTGCTAGTATGTAAGTAGTTGTCAACTAAAAATACATTATATCCTTCAAATGTAGAAACATCGTTTAAGATAATAGAATAGTTAGCTTGTGCTGAACCAAGAACACTTAAAGCAACTTCTCTATCTGAAATAAGAGCTGGTAAGCAATTGATAGAATAGCGTTTATTATCTACTCCCATAGATGCAAAATTTACTGCGGCATTAATTAGTTTAGGAGCATCAAAATCGTCCTGTCCTTCAGTAGCATCCGCTCTAAAATGAATAAATACTTCATCACTGTTTGAGTTATCATATTTAAGAGCTATCCTTAAATGATTACTTAAACTGCCTTTAAATAAAGCTCCACCAGCACCTGTGGTTTTGTGACTTTCTGAAATACTTATTGATCCACTTGCAGAACTATTTAAAACTAAGAACGCTTGTCCAGAAGAAATGTATTGAGTAGCACCGCCAGTAGAACCATTCCAACTCTGGTAAGAACTAGAAGAAGGGCTATATATATAATAAGTACCTGAAACATTTGTTTTAGTAATAGCATTCCAATCAATAGCGCTTGGGAAAGGGTTTCCAACTAAATTATATCCGCTATTGGCATTTGCTGCAGTTTTGGTGGTATTAATAGTAACAGGGCTACTTGGATATGAACCTGTAACGCTTATTGTTGTTGCATTTGCGGCAGGAGCAGGGCTTGTAGTTAAACTTAAGGTTCTATCCCCTCTTACTAAAACTCTATACCCTTGGCCATTCGTTAAAGCAGTTGAATTACCATCTGTAAAGGCTGTCCAACCCGCATCCACAGAAGCTCCGCTACCAACTGTAGTATTTGAACCTGCATTCACTTCATTATAACTAAAGGCAGAGGAAGCATTAGTGGTAGAAACGTCAAAATTACTGCCCGTACCTGTAATTTGAATACCTACACCTGCAGTATTCACGCCATTATTTCTCCAATTTGAGCTAGTAGCACCGGTAACAGGTGAAGCTAGGAATCTATATTTTCTACCTGTAGCAGGTAAATAGCGTTCAACACTCAAATTACCAGATATAGCAGCACTATTGGTATTGCCAATATAGGCAGTACCCAAAGCCGATGATTTAAGTGTTAAGAATCCACCTGTAGTTAATGATTTAGTACCCGCAGCATTAAAAGTTACACTACCTAATGGGTCAATATTTAAAGCATTACCAAGTGTAATACTAGCATTAGCGCCTGAACCTATACTAAGATTACGAATGACATTGGTAGTACCAGAAGTTGTTTGGTCAAATAGGAGTGAACCCACATTTGTTCCGATTGTAAGGTTAGAGGTTGACGAACCGCTAAACACCCCTGCGGTTGTAGTTACCACCCCATTTATGGTTAGGGTAGTTCCTGCTGCAATATTAACTTTTCCGCCAACCATGGCGCATGTTCCAAACGTTTGATTGGTATTTGAATTAAATACTCCACCAGCATTAACCTGTAATGTACTTCCGCTTGCAAAAGTTACAGGATTACCTGAGCTAGCTGTAAATATGCCACCGCTTTGAACCTCTAACTTAGAGCCAGATGCCCCAAAAGATAAAGCACTAGTTGTAGTCATGGTATGACCGTTTTGAATATAGTAGGTTGTTGATGTTGTAAGATTAGAGGGGACAGAGCCACCGCCAAGGGCCTCACTGTTCCAATTAGCCAAGGTTGCAGGGTCGCCAGATCCTTGGGAATAATAATAAGTCGGAGGAGGATTATTCATTAAAATGGAAGCTGTTTTACCTGTTGAGTATTCTGTTGTTCCAATGTCAGGTCTTCCATCCCCATCGAAATCGCCAACGGTAACAAAACGTGGATTAGTGCCAACTGTGTAGGCAACTTCGGAAGCAAAACTGACTGAGCCGCTCGAACTAGTATTTCTGAGAACAGAAACCGAATTACTATTGTAGTTGGCTCCAATCAAATCGGGTTTTCCATCTCCGGTAATGTCACCTACAGTTGCATATTGAAGACCTTCACCGCCACCACCACTGGTAAAACCAGTGTAACCTGCAAAACTAATTGTACCACTCGAACTTGTATTTCTTAAAACACAAATTGCATTAATTTTATAATTTCCAGTTACTAAATCCAATTTTCCATCACCATCGATATCTGCCATTTCTGCACCTTGTGGATTGGTGGTTCCTGCTCCTGTTGAGAAATCCTGCCTAGTAGCAAAATTGATATTCCCCACACCGCTACTTGTATTTCGAAATGTGGACATATTCTGGGTATTATTATTACTAACAGCAATATCGTTTTTGGAATCTCCGTCCAAATCTCCAATAGCAATTCCCCATAAATTTGAACCTGCTGTTGTAAAATCTTGTTTCGTACCAAAACTAATTGTCCCTGAGCTACAATTGTTGAGGAAAACTGAAACATTTGTAGAGTTGGTAGCCACAGCTATTTCTGGTTTGCCGTCTCCATCGAGATCTCCAATAGCTGCATATTTTGCTGTTGTGGAAGTTGCATAATCAACCTTGGTTGCAAAGCTTATAGATCCGCTTGTACTTGTATTTCTGAAAACAGAAACAACACTTGCATTAGGAACAATTACATCAAGTTTACCATCACCATCCACATCCCCAATGGCTGTTCCTAATGGAGAACTACCTGTTGCGAAATCCACCTTGGCAGCAAATGAAATAGAACCTGATGTACTTGTATTTCTAAAAATTGAAATGCTATTACCACTATTCCAATTTGAAACAACGTAATCTGCTTTTCCATCCCCATCAATATCGCCAATTGCCGCTCCCCATGGATATACTCCTGTTGTGGTTAAAGTTAGAGCAGAGGCAAAACTAGATCCACTCAGGCTGCTTTTACTTGGAGTAAAGGTTGGATTAAATTTTGCAAGACTTAAACAAGACAAATTAGTACCAGTGTTTAGAACAAAAATTTGTGAAAGACTTGCGCCAGACGGCACTGTTACTGTTAAACTTGTTGATGACGCAGCACTTGGTGTTGAAGCTTTTGTATGGCCAAAATACACAATATTGTTGGCTGCTGTTGTGTTGAAATTTGTTCCAGTAATGGTTACAGTTGTACCTATTACCCCACTTGTTGGAGAAATATTTGTAATACTTGGAATGGTTTGCGCATTTGCATAAACGGAATAAAATAGGAAAAATAGAATAAAGATTTTTTTCATTAGTTTTTTGATTTCCTCAAACATAATTCCCAAAAAACAACAAATAATGTTAATGTATTTAAACTACTTTATTTAGGGATAAAAAATTAATTTTTACGAAAAATTGATTTAAATGGGGCGTTTGTAAATGCAAAACAAAAAGCCCCCAACTGCTTGCGCAATTGAGGGCTCTTTGGTATGGGCAAGAACTTAGTCCTTGCTACCTTCCATTTTAGCTTTTAATTCTGCTAATCCACCAATATCGCCAAATGTAGATTTCTCTGTTGACTCATTAATTTTCTTAGCTGCTTTGCTAGCTTTTTCTTTTTCGTCTTCTTTCTTCTTCACTTCGCCTTCTTTCTTCACTTCTACTTCTTCTTTCCAAAGAGCAGTATGAGATAGTACGATTCTGCGGTTTTCCTTGTTGAATTCAGTTACTTTAAATTTAAGAACCTCATCTTCTTTAGCGGTTTTCTTATCTTCTTTTTGTAATTGTTTCAATGGCGCATAACCTTCAACTCCGTAAGGTAAAGCAATGATTGCACTCTTGTCTTCAATCTTCAATACAGTTCCTTCATGTTCTGAACCTACCGAGAATAAAGTTTCAAATGCTTCCCAAGGATTTTCATCCAATTGCTTATGTCCAAGACTTAATCTACGGTTTTCTAAATCCATTTCGAGTACCAATACATCTAATTCTTGGTTTACTTTTACAAACTCATTTGGATGTTTAATTTTCTTGGTCCAGCTTAAATCACTTACGTGAACT